>CANRFN010000105.1 GCA_947629915.1 uncultured Oscillospiraceae bacterium
AGCAAAAAAATAAACTAACCGCCAAGAGAGGTTAGAAGCAATCTCTTGATCTATACCCCGCGACGCGGTTAGTTCAAGCTTGCAACAAAATCGTCTGAGGTCCTGAATGCCATTCTCAAGCTGGAGAGCAAGCCTGTAGAGAACGTTTTAGAGTATGTTCACAACACAGAGACACCTCTTTTACAGTACAACAACGAAAGCGATCTTGTTTGTATTGCTACACTGTCGTTTTTAAATGCACGAAACAAGTACGATATGCAGTGGGAAGACAAAGGCGGCATCGGCTATGTAGATTTTATCTTTTATCCATACAACCTGCTGGACGATGGAATTATCCTGGAACTCAAAGTAGATGATACCCCTGAAAATGCCCTAAAACAGATCAAGGATCGCAAATATGCGCTCAGATTTGAGGGCAAATTGGGGGAGGTCCCACATTATCGGGGACGCATTATCGGTGTAGGAATTGCCTATAGCAAAAAAACAAAGAAGCATTCTTGCAAGATAGAAGTCCTTAGAGATCGGATCATATCCTAACCCCCTGTTTACCAGGCAAAGCAATTTCCAGTTCGTCCTTGGTGTACACAGTCCGCTACTTTCCCTCAAAAGCGCAGAGTGTTTTCACCTCCTCCACTGCTGAACTACTTCTCGGCAGTGGAGGTTTCAGTTTATCAATCTTCCAATAACCTATATGCAATTCGGTCATCCTGCCCCGCACTCCCCCTCTCTGTCTTGCAATCCCGGGCAGTTTCTCCGCCTGAAATCCAACAAATGTATTGCGCGGAGCCGCCGGCTGGATCAACAACAAGACCAATGACCGTGGCGACGGGATCGAGCTACTGACGAAGCACCTCGGCTACAAGCGCGACGACGCCATCGAAGCCCTGGCAGACCTGGCAACCACAGGCGCCGTCGCCCCGCCAGTTCTGGTGTTCCCGCCGGCGGCAGCATCCGTCCCGTATGTCCTGCCAGTAAAACCCCCGCAGTTCCGCCGGACCCGCAGTGCGGACTTCTTCCGGTCTCGAACTACAAGGAGGGCCGGCCGAGGAAGTACAGCCAGTGTCTCGCGGTATCCGGCGGGTCTGACAGAGATAGGCATACAGCTGCCGGTAGGGGCCGCTGATCGGGACCGGGATGTTGAAGGGCCTGTCAGGTGCCGGGGCAGGTCCAGATTTCGGTAAGGAGGCACCCCCTATGATGGGCAAGACAATCATCGCCGTGAACGCCGGCCCGAGACACGGCTGGAACACGGACACCCTGGTAAACGAGGCGGCCAAAGGCGCAGAGGCTGCCGGCGCCACTGTGCAGAAGTTCGACCTCTTCCGCCTGGAGAAGTACACCGGCTGCATCTCCTGCTTCGGCTGCAAGAAGGAGCAGAACAAGGGCCACTGCGTCTGTCGCGACGGCCTCACCCCGGTGTTGGACGCCATCCGTCAGTCCGATGGCCTCATCATCGGCTCCCCCAACTATCTCTCCGAGCTCACCGCATCCTTCCGGGCCCTCTACGAGCGTCTGATCTTCCAGAACCTCACATACAACCTGGAGACGCCCTGCTGCGATCCCCGCCGCATCCCCGTGCTCCTCCTCATGACGAGCAACGCCCCGGACACCGCCTATACCGGCCTCCTCCAGGGCTACCAGAACACCCTCTCCAACTTTGTGGGCCCCACGGAGGTGCTGGTCTCCGGCAACACCCTTCAGCTCAAGGACTACAGCAAGACGGACTGGCCCTGGACCATGTTCAACCCGGAGGCTAAGCAGCAGCGCCACGACACCGTCTTCCCCCAGGAGTGCAAAAAGGCCTTCGACAGGGGCGCCGCACTGGTGTCCAAGGGCTGAACAGGCGGAGAATAGCAGCCCCCTGCCCCGAAAAAGCAAGAACCCCCAAGGCTGCATGTGCTGCAGCTTTGGGGGCACCCTGCCTATGAACTTGTGAAGGGAGCGATACCCCTTGTACCTCCGGACATACCAGTCTGCAGACTGCCCTACACTGGCGGCCCTGTTCCAGGACACCGTCCACACCGTGAACGCCAGGGACTACTCCCAAGAGGCCCTCAACGCCTGGGCGGATGGACAAGTGGATCTGGAGGCCTGGGACCGGTCCTTCCTCCGGCACTATAGCCTGGTGGCTATAGGGAACGGAGCAATCGTGGGCTTTGGAGACATGGACAAATCCGGCTATCTGGACCGGCTGTATGTCCACAAGGACCGCCAGGGCGAGGGCATCGGCACCGCTCTCTGTGATCGGCTGGAGGCCTCCGTCCCCGGGGAGATCACCACCCACGCCTCCATCACCGCAAGGCCCTTCTTCGAGAGACGGGGGTACCGGGTAGTGAAAGAACAGCAGGTGGAACGGCACGGCGTGCTGCTCACGAACTTCGTGATGGTGCTCTCCCGGCGCCCGTGAGGTGTCTGCCACAGCAGACACCTCGCCCCAGAAATTCACCCACAAGCGCACGCCGCAGGGTGCAAAGGCAACAAAATCAGAAAAATCTGTATACCAGGTGTCTCCTAAGGTAGACACCTGCTCGAGGTGATTCTCATGACGATCCATACCGTCCCAGACATTCTAGGCCCAATGGGCATTGTCCCGCCATACCAATTCTCTCCCCTTCAATGGAAAGAAGGCGTCACAGACTATGACGCCTTTCAGATCCAGGATGGCTACAGGACATATGTGCTGAAGAAGTCCAGCGAACAGGAGCGCACGGCATACGAGACCTTCCTGTGCTCCGTGGGCCGAATTGCACCCCGGCTGTGCCAAAGCGCCGAAGTGGACGGGGAGACCTATCTCCTGTTGGAGGATGTCCCCGGCAACACGCTCCGCACATGGACCCGGTCTGATCTCATCACCGTGCTGGACACCCTCATCCAGCTCCAGGACAAATTCTGGGAGCGGCGGGATCTGGAGTCTTTCGGATACGGGTATCCCGCCGGCCTGAAGGACTGCCAGGATCGGGCGGCGTGCCTGAACGATCCAGACATGGAGAGCGCCTATTCCATATTCCTGGACCTGTATCCCAGCGTACCCAGGACGCTCTGCCCGGACTTGCTGCCCTCCAACATTTTGATGCAGCGGAAACGGGTCACCGTGGTAGACTGGGGATACGCCGGCATCCTGCCCTATCCCACCGCTCTCGCAAGGCTCATCGCCCACGGGGAGGAGGACAGGAACGCCGCCTTCTCCCTGTCCCCTTTAGACAGGGAGTTCGCCATCCACTACTATTTCACCCATTTCATCTTGGACAAGGGCATCCCGTACGAGGAATACCGCCGCACCCTGGACTACTTTCTCCTCTATGAGTACTGCGGGTGGCTCGTGCGGGGGGACCGCCATCCCGGTCCAGAGAAAGCACACCAGTTTCGGCGGCATCTGGCCCGGATCACGGAGCACATCAAGGGACTGCAGTAGCTCCGCGGGGCCTGCACCTGCCCGGAAAAGAGGAAATCCCCGGGCGGTACACCCGCCCGAGGAAAGAGAATCATAGAACCTAAAGTTCATTTCCGGAGAGGTCCAGCATTTCCAGGACGGCCTCCTCCCTGTCCCGCATCTGCGCCGGGTACCCCAGCAGGTACAGAACGCCGCGGACGGCCAGACGTGCCAGCTCCCGCTGCTCGGAGGAGCCATGCTTTTCCGCCTGGTCTTTTGCCCGCTCCCGGGAGAGGACCATCTCCCCCAGGGGCACGTAGCCGGTGCCGGGGTTCATGGTCTCAGACGGGTCCGGCAGCACACCGGGGGCAAGGGCAAAGCTGGGGAAACTCAGCACATCCGTGGGGGCATCCACGCCCCGCCTGTCCCGGTTGCTCTCCCGCATGCCCGCATCATCGGTAATCTTCATATCCACCTCACAGGCAAAGTCCACGCCCTCCGCTGCCAGGGCTGCGCGGATCACCTGCCGCAGGAGTGCACAGGTCTCTCCCTTGGCCCCCTGGACAGGGATGTAGTGGTCCGTGGGCCGGGGCGTGTCCATGGGCTCGTCCAGGATCCAGGGCAGCCGGACAAACGCATGCAGGACAAAGCACGGGTCTGGGAAGTCCTCGTAGGCGTCCGAGGGCTGGTAGCACTTGCCTCTCGGTTCCAGCGCAAAGCTCCCCCAGTCTGTGTGCACCGCCTCGCCCTCCTCCAAAAGGCAGCCGGAGACGTTCCAGGTGAGCTCATAGAGGCCCGCGCCGTCCATCTCACAGACGTAGGTGGCCTTCTCCGGTGGGATGCACAGCCCGTCCAGCAGATTCAGCAGCTCCGCCGGGAGCTGTCTTTTTTTCGCCAGGGCCACGAAGTTCCGGCAATGGCCGCACATGCAGTACCACTCGTCCCCCTCATGGCGGTACCACGCCCGGGTGGCCTCCTCATCCGCCTCCGCCCGGAAGCCGGAAATCCTGATGTCCATCATGGGCTTCCACTTCCTTACGTGCTATGCTGCTCCCCGGGCTGCAGCCCCGGCATGGTGTACACCTGCCGGAAGCCCGCCTCCAGGAGGAGGTCCGCCGCCAGCTTGCTCCGGAACCCCCGGGAGCAGTACAGGATCACCGGGGCCTCCCGGTCTGCGGTGAAGTGGGGGTGCCGCATCAGCATCTCCAGCGGGATGTTCTCCGCCCCGGGCCGGTGGCCTTTCGCGTAGTCCATCTGGCTGCGCACATCGATGAGACGGGCCCCGCCCTTCTCCAGAAGTGCAGACGCCTCCTCCAGGGTGATGTCCCGGCGGGTCCCCCTGCCGGGCGCCACGGGGAGGCGTTTTTCCCGGTCTGCCACCCGCTCCGCCACCTGATTGGCCTCTTCCAGGGTGAGAAAGGCCTCGGTGTCGAAGAGGTAGGGCTTGCCCTCGGGGAGGATGCCCTTGGCGTAGATCTGGGCGATGTGCTGCACACAGCTCCGGCAGGCATAGAGGTCCCGGAGCCGCTCGGCCGCAGACCAGTCTATCTCGTCTTCCTCCCCCAGCACCTGGCGCAGGACCGCGTGGAGGATCCGGGCCGCATCCCGCCGCCGGATGGGCAGCTCCGCCTGCATCCGGTCTCGGGTCTCCAGGATGTCCCGCTCTGCGGCAAATGCCATGATGTGCTCTTCCGGGATGTCCAGCCCCCTGAGGACGATCTCGATGAACTCCTCTGTGGAGGCGGGGCGCCCCGGGGTGTTGTTTCGGCGGATCCCCATCAGGTGAGAATGGGCCGGACCCGCAGGGTTACGCTGTCCCAGGGGTCTATTTCATCCAGGGTGAAGACGCCGTCAAAGACCTGCCAGGTCTTCTTGGTCCAGAGGTCCTGTACAGCGTAGTGGGAGTGATTGGCCCGGAGAAAACTCTTGTCCGGGGGCATCTTGGCGCCGATGTAGGTCTCGATCAGGCCGGCGGAGACCGCAAAGGGACCGTTGGCCGGTTTGTCGTCCAGGTTCACAAAGCAAAGGGCCACATCGCCGTCTGCCAGGGGTTTGGCCAGGATGTCCACCCGGCGGTTGTTGGTGATGTACGAGGTGTCCGGGGCAAACACGGTGAGGGAGCACCAGATCCGCTTGGCCGCCACCCCCAGGGGGTCCTGGTTCAGGGCGATCACGTCCTGGTTGGCGATGACCTTGTAGATGGCATCCCCCTTTTCCACCCGGCGGAGGTCCATGCCCAGCATCAAGGGGGCGTTCATCATGCACCAGAGGGACATGTGGGTCTTGGCCATGGTCTCGTTGATGCCGTCCATCCCGATCACCATCATATCGGGGTCGTTCCAGCCCCGGTGGAGGCCCGCATACTCGTCCATCACCACCGCCTTGTTGTACTGGGAGGTGATGCTGGCGGTGTTGTTGGAGGCCCAGTCCGCCCGGCCAGGGTTCCCGTCTGCACCCACCATGAAAGTGATGTCGTTAAGGATGCGCCAGGAGGCGGCCATCTTCCAACCCCACTGCTGGGGCTGGGTCTTGCCCCACTCACAGAGGGAGAGCAGGATGTGGTTCTCGGGGTCCGCCTGGTTCAGGGCGTTCAGAAAGGCCCCGTAGGACATGTGGACGTTCTCCTGCCGCCGGTGGTTCAGAAGCCGCACCAGGTTGAAGCCCTTCACGAGGGTGACGTGGATCTCCTGGGAGTCCACAAAGTCTCTGGAGCCGGGGGTGGCGGGGAGAAGACCGTCAAAGAAGCGGGTCTCCACACCGGCCTCCCCCACTGCCACCTGGAGCCATCTGCCCACGCCCACCTCTTCCCCGGTGGCGTAGGAGACCACCATGGTGTAGTCTCCGCCCTCGGGGACGGTGATGTGGAACACCAGCTCGCTGGCGTGGCTGCCATTGGGGTCGGCATCGAT
The DNA here is from genome assembly GCA_947629915.1 of uncultured Oscillospiraceae bacterium. Lineage (GTDB taxonomy): Bacteria > Bacillota > Clostridia > Oscillospirales > Oscillospiraceae > Enterenecus. The sequence continues at coordinate 6,280 of CANRFN010000105.1, forward strand.
GTTCGTGCCGTCTATGGTGCCGATGCTGGTGATGTAGTCCCCCGGGATGTTGCGAAAGCCGCCCCGTCCTGTGAGGGTGCCCTCCATGGCGGAGTTGAAGGTCTCCCGGTACCCGTTGGGGCCCTTCAGGGTGATAGCGCGGATGTTGGGGGCAAAGCTGTACTGGGCGTTGCTCGCCTGGGAGAAGGAGGCGTTGTCCCAGGGGTAATAGCAGTTGTCCACCTTGAGAAAGTCCACGCCCCACTGGATGTAGGACTGGGCGTCCAGGTCCTCCGAGCCGCAGATGCCCACCTGGTCTCCGGCGCAGGTGGCGGTGCCGATGTCGTTGTACATCCCAAAGAGCAGGCCCTTGGCGTGAATGTACTCCCCCAACGCCTGGAACCCGCCGGGAAACTTGTCCGGGTTGCTGGCAAGGCGGCCGTTCACCCGGGTGGGACAGTAGCAGCCATCATCCAGGACCACATAGCGGTACCCCAGGGTGTCCAGGCCCAGGGAGACGATCTTGTCTGCCATCGCCTTGGTGAGGGCCTCAGTGTTGCCGCTTCCGAAGGCGTTCCAGCTGTTCCAGCCCATGGCCGGCAGCTGCACCGGGCGCTTTCCCGGCAGCGGGGTCTTCTCAAAAAACGATGGGTGGGTATAACATCGGTCCGGAAGCGCCATGGGTGCCTCGCGGGACGTCCGCACCGGGTGGTTGGAACACGTCTTTTGCTCTTCCATGCGCACGCAACCTCCTTTTCTCTCGTACAGCTTCGGGTCTTGCCCTCTGCCGCAGTCCATTGGCTTCTCTCGTCTTTCTGGAATCCGAAAGCCGCCGATCCAGTCCGGTTGCGGGTGGGTCGGCGGCTTTGGGGCATAGTTAGGTCTTGTTGGGGTCGTAGGTCACTACGGTGCGGCGGTTGGGCTCGGTGCCCACAGAGTGGGTGGAGACGCCGGGATAGTCCTGCAGGGCAGTGTGGATCACATGGCGCTCATAGGCGTTCATGGGCTCCAGGGTGACGTTTCTCCGGTATTTTACCACTTTGGCGGCGGTCTTGCGGGCCAGGCGGCCGAGAGACTCCTCCCGGCGGGCACGGTATCCCTCTGCATCCAGGTGAATCCGCACCCGCTTGCCGCGGCCGCGGTTCACGGCGTAGCTGGTGAGCTGCTGAATGGCGTCCAGGGTCTCGCCCCGGTGGCCGATGAGAGCGCCCAGGTCTTCGCCCTCCAGTACCACCAGCCAGGCGTCCTCCTGCTTTGTGATCACAGGGGTGGCGTTCACGCCCATGTGGGCAAAGAGGCCGGTCTGGAACTTGGTGATGGCATCGATGATCCCCTGGTCCTCGTCTGTGGCCGGTACAGGGCTCTTGACCTCCGGCGCCGCAGGGGCTTCCGCCTCCTTCGGGGCCTTGGGGGCCTCAGGGACCGCAGGCGCTTTCGGGGCTGCTGGGGCCTTGGGCGCCTCAGGAGCCTTCGGTGCTGCCGGAGCTTTGGGCATCTCAGGTGCCTTCGGTGCTGCTGGTGCCTTGGGCGCCGCGGGCTTCGGGGCGGGGGCGGGCTTCTTCTCCGCCGCGGGAGCGGGTGCAGCGGGGGCAACGGGTGCGGGCGCCGGCTTCTCAACGGGCTTCGGCGCGTCCGGCACCTCGTAGGTAATCTTCACTTTGGCAGGCACAGAGCCGATTCCCAGGAATCCGGTCTTGGCCCGCTGGAGCACTTCCACAGAGACATCGTCCCGCTCTAAGCCGAGCTGCTGGAGCCCTTTGGAGACGGCCTCTTCTTCGTTCTTGCCGGTGATTTCAAGCGTTTTCAGCACAGGATGCACTCCTCTCTCGTTCAGTTCTGTGCGTCTGTGGATTCTGTGTTTTCTGCCGGGGCCTCGATGGCCGGCGGCTCCGCAGGCTCTGCTGCATCAGCAGGGGCGGTGGTGTCCACCGGCGCCTCCTCTACCGCCATGGCCACGTCCTTCGCCGGCCCGTTGGGGTCGTGATAGGGGGTGATGGGATAGCGGTTGGGGTCGTAGGCGCGGCCTCTGGCATATGCGCGGATGCCCTCGCGGCTGGCGGTGACATCGCCGGTGGTGGCGCGTTTCTTCTCAGGCTTCAGGCCGAGGCGAATGGCCTCTGCCTTGCGCTCTGCCGCCTGGCGGCGCTTTTCCTTCTCCGCCGCTTTGGCTCTGGCGGCGGCCTCCGCCAGTTCTTTCTGGACTGCCTCATAGTCCTTCTTCAGCAGCTTGCCTGCGATGACTTCCTGCACCATGAGGGTGAGGGAGTTGGCGATCCAGTACACGCACAGACCTGCGGGGAGGGTGAAACCAATCCACAGAGACATCAGCGGGCTGATGAGCATCATGCTCCAGTTGGTCTGCTGCTGTTGCTGCTGGCTCATCTGGTTCGTCTTCTGAGAGACGATCATGGACACCACGGAGAGGCCGGCAGAGATGACGGGCATCAGGAAGAGACCGATGGCGCCCCAGTAGTCTCCGCTCTTGAAGAGCTCGCTGTTCCAGAAGGCCAGCTGGGGGGTCCGGGACAGGTCCATGCCCAGGAAGTTGAAGTTGATGACGAACATGCCGAAGATGCCGGACGTGGTGGCGCCAGCAGCCGTGACGGCGGTGGCCAGGTTGTCCTTGTTCAGCATGGAGGCGAGGGTGAGCTCGCCAACGCCTGCCACGTTGAAGGGGTTGCCTGTGACCGCCTCAAAGTTCAGGGCATTGGCGATGGCGGTGGTGGCCGCATCACCCAGGTTCATCATATACTTCAGGGGGCGGCGGATGATGGCGTACAGGGGGAACAGGATCAGCATGGGGACGAAGGACCAGCCGCAGCCGCCCATGGGACTGATGCCGTTGTCCTGGTAGAACTTTGTGACTTCCCGGTTGTACCGCTCTTTGTCATTGCCGCAGCGCTTTTGGATTTCCTGCAGCTGGCCGGAGACCATCTGCATCTTGATCATACCCTTTTTGCCCTTCATGTTGAAGGGGAACAGGATGACCTTTACGATGATGGTGAATAGAATCAGTGCCAAGCCATAACTGTTAAAGATCTCGCAGAAGAACTTCAACAGCATGCTGAAGGGGAACATTAGGATTTGCCAAATATCCAAATTCAGGCCTCCTAGCTCTTTTTCTTGTACTGAATTTTCTTGGGGGGAACAGGATCGTAGATAAACCCTTTTTCTTTGTGAAACGGGTGGCATCGCATGACCCGCCACACGGCCAGCAGGCCTCCCTTGAGGGCGCCGTGCCGCTCAATTGCCTCCATGGCATAGGTAGAGCAGGTGGGCACGTACCGGCAGCACGGGGGCGTGCCGGGGGAGATCTGGGTGCGGTAGAAGCGGATCAGCTTCAATAGGAGCGCTTTCATCCCTCTGCAGCCGCTTTCTGCAGGATGGCCAGCTTGTCCGCCAGACGGACAAAGGAGTCCTCCAGCTGCCGGTACCGGCTCTCTGCCGCCCTGGAGCGGGCCACCACCACCAGGTCTATCCCGCCAATGAGGCGGTCTTCCCGGAGGCGGTAGATCTCGCGGATCCGGCGCCGGATGCGGTTTCGGACCACCGCACACCCCAATTTTGTGGACACCGTGATGCCCAGGCGGTTGCTCTTGCCCCCGTTGCGGCGGTAGTACAGCACCAAGCGGCCGTCTGCGGCAGACTTGCCCTTGCTGTATGCCCTCCGAAACAGGTAGTTTTCCTTCAGGGATACCGTTTTCTTCATGGGAACCTCCTCAATCCTGCGCCGTCCCCGGTACGGCGTTGCGCAGAGGACCAGAAACGGATCACGGGGCGAGGGAGAGTCCCCGCGCCCCGTTCTATGTTTCCGTATCCCATTTTAAGCGCCGTCAGTGGGTAAGACGGATGCGGCCTTTTGCACGGCGGCGGGCCAGAACCTTGCGGCCGTTGGCGGTAGCCATACGCTTGCGGAAGCCGTGCACCTTGGAGCGATGCAGTTTCTTGGGCTGATAGGTACGAACCATGGGATACACCTCCTCATTTAATAAGCGGCGGGGTACGCCGCGTTCCACAATACCCTGTCTGCGCAGGGTACGGTCGGCGAGTAAGGCGCCAAAGGGCGCACTGTGCGATTATAATGCACAAGGAGGGGGTTTGTCAACGGAAAGATCCCAGATTTTCGAAAAAAACAGGCCGTGAAAATGCTGATTTTGGGGCATTTCGGAGAGAATGCCTGGTTTTCCTGCACCTAGCCAGTCTTTTTCGGGTGGCGGAGCGGCAAAGCAACTGCCGATTGCAGTCCTGGGAAACGTGCAGATAGCTTGCTCTCGTTCTCCATGGATTTCTCGGCAGCACACGGCGGTCCCGGCGCTGGATCTCATACGAGTAGAACACTGGGACCAGCTGCAAAGCCTTTGGACATCTGGCGCATCAGAAGGCACTGTCGCATTCTCTGCCCCGCTGTTTAGTGTTTTTGTGGCATTTCACTTTGTGTTTTTGCGGTGTTTCACTTTGTGTTTTTGCGGCATTCCATTTGGTGTTTTTGCGGTTAGCTTCCGCTATCTCCAGCCTGCGAACCGTTCGCTGCAGCGTTCTTGTCGCTCTTCCGCGGGAACGTCTCTCTTCTCTCGCTTGCAGCCCCATCCTTTCACCTGACTGCAATGTGCAGACAACTGAGGCCAGCAAATCCCGCCTGCGGCAACTGCTGCAAACAATTCGAACCCTCTTTGTCCAGCTTCTCACTTCTCCAAGATGCCTTCATCGAGAAGAAAGGGGATGATCCCGATGGTACAGATGCCCTTGTCGTCTATGTGGAGCCTTTCGTTGCCTGCGGTAACAACGATCCTGGGGAAGGCGTCCCTGCACCTCATCATCGGCTTGATCTCCCGCATTCGGACCTCCGGATCCGACACGCTGGGCACACACTGGATGTACACCATCTTCCTGCCGAGATTCACGGCAAAGTCCACATCGTATCGCCTTCTGGTTCTCTTGCCACCCACAGATTCCTGGTACTGAATTAATCCCGCATCCACAGCATATCCCCGGGCACGCAGTTCGTTGAAGAGGATGTTCTCCATGAGGACTGCCTCATCCATGTGTTGGAACCCCAACCGGGCATTCCGCAGCCCCACATCGGTTGCGTAGTACTTCACCGGCGTATCCTTGAGGACCTTCGTGTTCAGATCAAAACGCCTGGCCTTCTGGATGAGAAAGGCATTCTCCAATTCCGCCAGAGCTTTCTTCCCTCTTTCATCTGTGATCGGTGTAGGGGAGGCAGCACTCTGGGTTTTCGCAAGGCTGTTTGGCGTTGTCCAGGCGCCTACCGCAGCGGAGACTGCATCAAAGACGTTCCTGAGGTACTCTCCTTCTACGCCACACCTGCCCGCGAGGCCCTTGGCATCAACACACTCTATGAGACCGGAGAGATACCGAGCCCGCTTCATCTCATCCGGCTCCAGCACCGCCAGCGGCAGTCCACCCCACTGGAAGTATTGGGCCCATGCATCTGTCTTGTCCAGACCGGAGAGCGGGTAGAACTCCAGAAAGCGCAGCGGGAACATCCGGATCTCGGAGCACCTGTCCCAGAAATCGGCGGGGACACCATTGGCCAGCATCCGGGTATCGGAAGCAGTGATATAGAGGTCCAGATTGGGCCTGGACAGAAGGCCGTTGAGGACTTCGTAGATCGAGAGATAAGCCAGGTATCTGTCTTCCTCCGGGATGACGGTGAGATCCACACCCGGAATCGGGACTATGTGAGACAGCTGCGCCTCATGGAGGAATACGTAGTACGCTCCGCTGTCTGTGAGTCTGGCCCTGACGTACTCCGACAGAGTACTTGGGTACCGCAGCTGCTGAAATTCCCGTTCATCCAGTGCAAAGTCTATGATGTGGTCCTCCTGCACTCCGTTGGAGAGCAGATAGTCCTTGAAGATATGGCTGAGCAGAAAGGACTTCCCGCAGCCCCGAATCCCGGTGATGACCTTCACGCTCCCGTTGTGCATCCCGGTGATGAGCTTTTTCAGGTACTGATCCCTCTGAATGATCACCGCAAAACTCCCTCCGTTCTTTCCGCCCCTCGCAATGATTGTTCTCAGCCAGCTGTCCACGCAATCACGGCGCACCGCCTCCGGAAGTCCCTCAGGTGGAAGCAAAAGGCCGTTGAATTCAGCCAGTGCATTGCTATTCGCAGTGTCTCGCCGCAACCATTGAGAAGAGCGTCTTTTCTCGGAATGACCGGTGGTTGGAAAATGTAAAATCGATCAACACGCAAAATCTCTCCCCAGCGTTGGCAGCAGCCGGCTGGGCATTAACCCGCCCCTGCGATATTATATAGAAATTTGCGATGCTGTCAAGTCCAAGTTTCCAGTCTATTTCTCATTGCAGCAAAACGAAGGCAAGCATTCTGCAAGTGACATGGAAAACCGTATTACATTTCGACAGGTTTTTATCGTATGGCATTGATTTGTCCTACAAAAACCCGCAGATCTGCTAATCCATGCTCACTTACCCTCGGCCAGCTTCTGAATACATCCGCATCAGTTCGGCAACCACAGCCCGCATCTACGCCATGTGTACGTTGGAGGTAAGGACACCCAGTGTGAGATTAGATCCGAAAAAGAAGACGCCTGGCTAAACCCAGTGACGCATTGCTGATCCAGCATTCAAACAGATGTTGTGTACCTGGTTCTGTGTTCGCAACCCGGAATCGCTCACCCAATGCGGTGCAGCTTGAATTTTGACTTTTATAAACTTTTTGTGTCCGCATTGGCAAAAGCATTCAAAGCACATTGACACTCTGCAGAGATTCTGCTATAATTCTATGCACATTCCCAGCTTGCTCCCGTCTAGTAGATCCAAGCAACCTACGGCCGCAGCTCAAGCACTGCAAAAGCACTATTAACCAAACCATATCATTCAGATTTCAACTGGCTAGCAAATGACAATGACAAAGAGAGGTGAAAACGATGAGTGAATATCTCAATCCCGGCAACGTGACATTTGGAGAGCTCGTTTCTGACAATTATGTTGATAAGACAGGAATTCTGGCTCTTCTGAACCAGAGCATCAACAGCAAGCGCAGATTCATTTGTATGAGTCGCCCGAGAAGGTTCGGAAAATCCATTACGGCTGATATGATGTGCGCATACTACTGCAAGGGCTGCGACTCACGGGATCTGTTTCAGTCCCTTGCGATTTCTGCCGATCCCTCGTTTGACCGTCACTTGAACAAATATGATGTATTTTACATTGATATAACCGGGCAATGTATATATACCGATTATTATCGGAATTTACGCAGTTATCTGAGTAAAGTCATAATAGATGAGATCAAGGAACAGTATCCTGAGGTGGAATGCTCCGACCGGCTTATGACAACGCTGAGACGTCTGGTTGAATACACTGGGAACAAGATCATCATGATTATCGATGAATGGGATGCGCCTATTCGTGAAAATCCGGAAGCCACAACATCCTACCTGGACTTTCTGCGGGAACTTTTCAAAAACGGCAACATATCTCAAAGAGTGTTTGCTCTTGTCTATATGACCGGAATCATGCCGATCATAAAAGGCGCATCGCAGTCTCCCGTTTCAAACTTCATCGAATACTCTGCATTGTATCCCGGAGACTACGGGGAGTTCTTCGGCTTTACGGAAAGCGAAGTCCGCGAACTCTGCCGCAGCAAACCCGAATTGAATTTCAACGATGTCAAATTCTGGTATGACGGGTATCATTTTGGTTCCGCTCATTCCATATACAATCCATTTGCGGTGATCAACGCACTCGAGTTCCTTGAACTGCGGTCCTTTTGGGCGGAAACAAGCGCTTCAGAAGCTCTAAAAACCCATATCAGAGCCGACTTTGACGGCCTGCAGGAGCGGATTATGCTTCTGACCGCCGGGAAGAAGGTAAAATTCGATCCCTCTGGGTTTTCGAACAGTGTTGACAATCTGAAAAACAGAGACGATGTCTTTACGCTCTTGGTTCATCTGGGATATCTCACACAGGAGATGGGTCCTGACCCTGACGAATCGGAAGGCTCTAATAAGCTCTGTCACCTTGCATCCATACCCAACGAAGAGGTACGGCAGGAGTTCAAGAGGATTCTGAAAGATCCCTGCAGCAAGAGGATGGTGGAACTGCTCAAGCAGTCCGAGCAGCTGATGAAGGATACCGAAACTGGCAATGCGGATGGCGTTGCCAAGACAATTCAGAAGGCACACGACAGCATCTATTCTCCGACATTCTACAACAATGAGCAGGCACTGCGGTCCGTGATCAGGATGGCATATATCTCCTGCGAAGACCGCTTTGCAAGAGTGGAAGAACTGCCCTCCGGTCACGGCATCGCTGATGTTGCATATGTGCCTAAGAAGGGCACCTCCCAGCCGGCGATGGTTGTTGAGTTGAAGTGGAATGTGACTGCAGCGGAAGCGCTCTCTCAGATCAAGGCCAGGGATTATACCAAAGTCCTTCTGAACATGGGGCACGATGTCATCCTTGTAGGCATCGGGTATGAGGACAAGACCAAAGCGCATGCCTGCAAGATCGAATTCCTCCTGAATCCCGCTGGCACGCCATAAACGTCTCACCCATCCTGCATGCGTCAGCAGTACACGAGTATGCGGGGGCATGGATAGCCGATCGGTGGTGATCTGTCCGTGGGACGTCAGACAGCCCTGACGGCATATACAGCCTCTGTATTTACGCCGCAACCCAAAAGAGATAGCAGGTTATTGCAAAACCCGGAGCCGCATTGGCTCCGGGTTTTCTGCACAGCGCACACCCCAAGCACCGGATACGCCGCTGTCTCCGCGAAGTACCACTTCGCCTGCTGAAACGGGTTCAGCAGCTGCCCATCAGACTGCTTGATGGGCTTGTTGAGAGGCTCTTCTGCTCAATCATCACCTTCGCGGAGGGATATCGCCGTCTATGAAGCTGGTGTTGTTCAGGTACACCTGCTCCTCGAACGTGATGGACTGTTCTGGCTGGGCAGCCCCGAGGACTTAGCTCAGCAGTGTCAGCCCAACGTCTGGCTCATGCCCTTTCTTGTAACCCTTTCCCTTCAGAACGCAGCAAACGCCTTGGCCGCTTTTCTCTGCTCCACTTCTGTCATGGGCTCGCCTCTGTCAGAGATGAGATCGTCTTGCTCTGAATAGCACGAAAAATGCCACGAGGAGTAGAAACGCTGTAGGACCGCAGCGAGACCCGCTCCCTGGGAAGACGGATCACTCCCCCCAACAGCACGCCGCTACTGTGCCCTCGTACTCTCTATGGCCTTTACAAACCGTTCCACCGCCTCTGTTGGGTGCTTGGAATAGAACAAGCCATACGGTACGGAATACTCCCACTCCACCGGCACAGTTATCAGAGACGGATGGATATCCTTCCAGATCTCCGCTGTGATCATCATGCAGCCGCTGGTTTCGCACTTGTGCAACACATCCATATCATAGTCTGGCGTGTCTACAATCTCTACCTGGGGATGGTTTTGCAGCAGATCGTCCCGCACGGCATCTATGTAGGCCGAGTTCCCGCGATAGACCATCATCAGCTGCTCCCCGTGTAAATCCTGAACGGTAAGCCGCTGCCGCTGTGCCAACGGATGGCTTCTTGGCATGGCGCAGCACACAGGGTAGGAACCCAGCGGCAGAATGTTGCAGGAGGCGTTGAATCGGTCCGAGGGAACCAGGCCAAACAGAATGTCGATGTCCTGTCCCAGCCTGCGGACAACCTCCGAGTACTCCCTCGTCCGGTCATCAAAGGACACCAACTGAAGCTGGATGTCCGGGCACTGCCCCCGTACCTCCTGCCACAGTTCTATGACCCGCTGGCCCGGACGCATCAGGGATGTGCCCACCCGAACCAGGCCCTTGGGGGCGGAAACCGCCCTGGCCTGGGCCAAAGCTTTGTTGGAGCGCCGGATGATGGCCTTTGCCTCCCGGTAGACCACCTCTCCTGCCGGGGTGAGCTTCAGGCCGTGATTGTCCCGGAGAAACAGCTGCAGATCCAAATGGCTCTCCAGCAGATTGATCTGCTTCATGACCGCATTGGGCGAGACGAACAGCTCCTCTGCGGCCCGGGTAAAGCTGCCCAGATCGGCGGCGCACAAGAATGTATCCAGGTGATGGTTATACATGGCCATCCACTCCTTTGCATGAACCTTTGGGTTGACGCCATTGTAGCAAATCGAGAATTCCGTTGCAAGCCCCCGCCTGCTATAATCCGTCTCGAAGCCGCAAGGAGGGCGATCCATATGGAAAGAACCGCTGAGAACAAGATGGGAACTGCACCGGTGTGGTCTCTGCTTTTGACCATGGCTTTGCCTGTGATCCTATCCACCGCCGCGCAGTCCCTCTACAACATTGTGGACGGGATATTCGTCTCCATGCTGGGCGAGGACGCTATGGCGGCGATCACCTTTGCCGGGCCGATCACAAAGGTACTGATCGCCCTGGGAACCGGCATTGCCGTTGGCATGAACACCATGCTCTCCCACGGACTGGGGGAGAAAAGCCAGAAGCAGGTGGATGACGCGGCCGCTACGGCAATCTTCCTGTCCGTGATAGGCGGAGCGATCTCCCTCTTGGCGGCATTCACGCTGGTCCGTCCGTACCTGAGTGCCCAGACAGACAAAGCCGCCATTCTGGAGGGCGGCACGGCATACCTCATGGTCTATCTGGGGTTGGGCATCGGCACCATCGGCCAGCTGGTCTTCGAGCGGATGCTGATTGCCACGGGAAAGACCATCTACAGCATGATCTCCCAGGCCACCGGCGCAATCCTCAACCTGATCTTGGACCCGCTGCTGATCTTCACCGCCGGCATGGGCATTACCGGGGCGGCTTTGGCCACTGTCATCGGGCAGATCGCGGCAATGCTCGTGGCGATGTCGCTGAATTTTGCCATCAACAAAGAGGTGCACATCCGCTTCAGCCTGGCTCCTCCGGCCTATGCGGTTAAGCGGGTACTGGTATTGGGGCTTCCCTCTACCCTCCTGCTGTCCCTGGACGGCATTATGATCGTCAACTTCAACGCTGTCCTGAACAAATTCTCCTCCACCGCCGTGGCAACCTTTGGCGCCTGTGCCCGCGTTACGGGGTTCTTCTACGCGGTGGTAAACGCCCTCTGCAGCGCTGCAGCTCCCATCATCGCCTACAACCACGGCGCGAAGAACGGCAGACGCATCAATCAGGCCATCAAGTTCGGCTATCTCTATGCCATGGCCCTTATGGCCATCGGGCTTGTCCTCTGCGCGGGCTTCCCCGAGATGTTCCTGCGGATGTTCAGCGCCACGGACGAAATGGTGGCCATTGGGATCTGGGGAATGCGCTCCCTGTCATGCTGCTATCTGCTGGTGGCGGTGCGCAACATGAGCACTGTCATCATCCAGTCCCTCGGCCACAGCTTTACCAGTATGGCGGTGGATCTGAGCCGCAACTACGCCGTCCTCATTCCCATGGCATGGCTGCTGTCCCTCACCGGGAAGCTGAATGCGGTGTGGCTGTCCGTACCTGTGGCGGATACGGTGTCTGCCGTAGTGGGGTTCCTTTTGATGCTGCATTTCTACAGGAAGGACATCAAGGGCACCATCGGAGTGCAAGCCGGCAACGGTAAGCCGCAGGCACATGCCATCCCTGCGGCCGGATAGGACAAGAACCATTTCAAGACTAAGGAGGACTTATATCATGATTTACAAAACCTTCCAGAGCGAAACACTCTCCGGCCTGGGCCTCGGCATGATGCGCCTGCCCGTGGTGGGCGGCGATGACAACGTGGTCGATGAGGCGGCAGCGGAACAGATCGTGGACCTCGCCTACAAGAGCGGCATCAACTACTTTGATACCGCCTGGGGCTACCACAACGGGAACTCCGAACTGGTTGCGGGAAAATGCCTGAGCAAGTATCCCCGGGAGAGCTACCATCTGGCCACCAAGTTCCCCGGCTACGACCCGGACAACATGGGCAAGGTAGAGGAGATCTTCGAGCGCCAGCTGGAGAAGTGCCAGACGCCCTACTTCAATTTCTACCTGTTCCACAACGTCTACGAGGGAAACATCGATGGCTATCTGGACCCGAAGAACGGCATTATGGACTATCTGCTCAAGCAGAAGGAGAACGGACGGATCAAGCACCTTGGCTTCTCCACCCACGGCAGCATAGATGTCATCCGCCGCTTCCTGGCCGCCTATGGCGCACATATGGAGTTCTGCCAGATTCAGCTCAACTACATGGACTGGCACTTCCAGAACTGCCAGGAGAAAGTTGCCCTGCTGAACGAGGCCAACATCCCCATCTGGGTGATGGAGCCAATACGGGGCGGCAAGCTGGCCTCTGCGTCCGAGGGCATGACCGAACTGATGCAGTCCATGCGGCCCCAGGAGACGGTTCCCGGCTGGGCATTCCGCTTTGTGCAGAGCATCCCCGGCGTGACAATGGTGCTCTCCGGCATGAGCAGTCTGGAGCAGCTCAAGGAGAACATGGCCACCTTCGAGACCAACGAGCCCCTGAACCGCGAGGAGTTCGATGCTCTCGTCAAGCGCATAGATGAGGAGGTAAAGCAGGCGGGACTGCCCTGCACGGCCTGTCACTACTGCACCAGCCACTGTCCCCAGGGACTGCCCATCCCGGAACTGATTGCCCTGCTCAACGAGCACAAGTCCACGCACAGCGGGTTTATCGCACCTATGGCTGTGGCCAGCATGCCTCCGGAGAAGCGACCCTCCAACTGCATTGGGTGCCGGAGCTGCGAGCAGGTCTGTCCCCAGCAGATCAAGATCTCCGAGGCGATGGCCGAGTTCAGCGGCTTGCTCGGGCTGTAAGGCGACATATCGGGAGGGGTGCTTGTCTCTCCCAGAATAGCGCAAGGCAACAAAATCTGCACCGATACATTGAGGGGAGCAGACCTCGCCGCAACACAGCGGCGGGGTCTGCTCCCCCTTTAATAATTCGTTTTCTTGCTGTCCAGCAGTCGCCGGCGCAGCTAATCGTTCACTCTGGTCGACCATACGATGGGCAGCCGGGCATCACTCTGCCTGCGTCAGATACTTTGTGAGGATCGCGGCCATCTCGCTTCGCTTGGCGGTACCCTTGGGATCGAAGACATTGCCATCTTTCCCGCTGATCACGTCATGCATGTTGCACCATGCCACGGACTCAAAGGCCCAATCGGAGATCTGATCCAGGTCGCTGAACGGCAGTCGGTACATCCAATTGCCGGTGAAGCGTCCATCGCCGTACTTCTGCTCGTAGTGGTAGATCATGGCGGCCATTTGTTCCCGGGAAATGGGATCATTGGGTCCAAACGCTCCGTTGCCGTAGCCACTCACGATTCCCTCGCTTGTGGCCCACCGGACCGCCTCGGCATACCAGGTGCCCTCGCTGACATCGGAGTATGTCATATAGAAGTTCACTACCGGCTGACCGCGCAGGTTCCACAGCACCGTTACCATCTGTGCCCGGCTCACCGTGATGTCCGGGGCAAAGCGGTTATCGCCGATCCCCTGCATCAGGCCATGGCTTAGGACGTAATCGATGTGCTCGTGGTACCACGCATCCACATCCAGGTCTGTGAAAGCCAGAGAGCTGCACTTCACAAACGCGGCCTCCACAGAGACTTTCCCAACGGGCTGCTTAAAAGTATAGGTCCCGTCTTTGTTGTCTGTGAGCTCCACGGGTTTGCCATTGCTGTCCGTGACGGTGAGGGAGGCGAAGTGATACCCCTCATTTGTCTTTACCGTGAGTGTGACCTTGCTTCCCGCCTGTGCTGACTTGCGATCAGCTGTAACGGTACCGCCCTCGATGTCGGAGGAGATGGTGACATCGTAGTAGGCGGGAGCGGGTTC
>CANRFN010000106.1 GCA_947629915.1 uncultured Oscillospiraceae bacterium
GCCGGAGAGAGCACGAATGTGTGAGAGTATTACACGAAATCCTCGTTTTTAGGTATGACTATAATTCGCAGTATCACTTCGTTATGCACCACGCCACAGCACGCCATGCCCCACCCCACGACATCACTACACCACACAACCACACTAAGACGCTAACACACTACCGCGCAACCACACAAGTACACAAACACACAAGTACACAACCACGCAAGTATACAATCACGCAAGTGCGCAACCACACAACCACACTACCACACCACCAACAGCAACATCGTTTTCTGGTACCAGCTGAAGAGGTACAGGCACCCAAAACAAGGGCGGTGCCCTTCCGCCCTTTATCCTTCTTGGATGAGCTGTGTGCATCGAGCGGTTTGGAAGCTGAAATACAGATCCGATCTTGGTGGGGGACCAAAGGTGTTTTTTCCATCAGTTTATTGGGCAAGAAGCCGCAATCTCCATCGCCTCGATAGAACGGCTTGCTTTGTCTAGCGCAGCACCAGTGAAAACCCCGGTACAGCAGCACATTGCATGCCACTGTCAATCTATTGCCAAACTCAGCCCAAGTTCTCGCAAGCCCAAGCTCGCCAAGCGCAGCGTTGTCGCCCAAGCTCAGCGTTGTTGAAACCCTGAACATTGGGTCTTGAAAAGGGGCATGGAATATGCTATGATGGGCAAGCTTGAGCACCGCTGTCAGAGAAGGGCGTGAAGAGAGCATGGAGTACTCCTATCCAACGGCGAAGAGCGGCATGGTACGGGAACTCTGTGCGCTTCAGGGCTTTGAGAAGGGCGTCTGCACCCTGCGCAAAGGGAGGGACCTTTCCCTGGGATCCGCAGACGCTGCAGCGTCTGCGGATGGCGTTGTTCGGTGTTGTTGTACATTCCAAGAAAGAGAACTGTGAGGTGTTTGCTGTGGCCAAATCATCCAGAAATGTAACTTCAGGAGATGGAGTTGCGGAAGCAGTAAATGCAGCCTTTAAGCCGTATGATGAGTATGGACTAGATGAGGACTACAAATACACAGAGACAAAAGAGCTTCTGAAGGAAAGACTAAAGGATGTACCTGTGAAGAATATTATAACCCCTCCCCTCCGGATTACTGTACCTGTCTTGCATGGGATAACACATTGTATGGATGAACCTCTGAAGAGAGATATGTATGTGGGAATTTTGGCGCATGCAATGAATACCGAAACAGAGAAAACTGTGTATCCATGGCATATCGATATATTGGGGAAAATGTCATCGTTTGATATATTTGTTTTTAAGGAGATTATCAAAACTCCGGTACGCCCTTGCATCAGCATCAGCTATATGGAAAAAGCGACAGGATATAAGAGCCCGATGCAGGATATCCTCACTTTTGACGATACCGATACATTTCCGCTGTTGGAAACCCAGGCTGCGGTATGCCAGCTGGTGAGAATGAGACTGATTGAAATCAGTACAAAGATGAAACATGAAGACGTTGAAAAGTACGAGGCGTTAAAACGCTGCGTACAAGATATCATTCCAATTTTCCTCGATAACATCAAAGACACTCTTGATGTAAACGAGAATGAAGTTGTGTACGATGAGTTCGTGATCATACTCCGCGGTTATGGGCAATCCTTTGCGGGAGTATGCCTGGACGAATATCCTGACGTCCTCTATGAGCAGGCAGGTTCTGCCCAAAATCGCACAGCGGCGATGCTGGGCCCGCCGTTTCTCTGAGGCTCCCGATGAATGGCTGGGTGTGGCCCTACCCTACCCCTGCGAACCGCACTGCATCTCCAGACTTACAGTATGGGTACCTCCTGCAGCGCATGCACGGAAGGCCTACCCTCGGTTTGCGTCTCTCTCCCCTTTGGAAGCGCAGTTTGCCGAACCGCTGGGCAGGGAGCGCCATACAGACGGGAAGAGGAATGTCCGTTACGGGGTGCGTGGAGGGACTGCTATTCCCAAGGTGATCGGAACATCCTCCGGTGTGCGGAGCGGTCTGTAGGCCTGGTATCGGACGCAGACATCCCGGACGGTTCCCGGGTGCGGCTCTACCTCTCTGTTGCCGCTGGATACAGCAATGCGGCCGTGGAGCAGTACATCTTCCAGAAGGTCAGCGCCTCCCTGGCGGTCTACCAGATCAGCGGGATCATGCCGATCCATCCGCGCAAGCTCTTGTCGAACAAGGGATGGCTGGGGGCCTGAAACCCGGCAGGTAGGGAGAGTCTCGAAGAGGCACATGCCCGGAATTGGATGATTGATGAGTCAGGGGTTCCGAATGTGCACCTACCCCGGGATAGCAGTTGTTCCGCGACATTGTCTGGATCTGGACGATCATGTCCGCAACGGCTGGCCACATCCTATATGCGATCTGCACCAAGAGATCCAAAGAAAATGAAAAGCGCTGCCCGCCAGAGGATTGTTCCTCAGACGGGCAGCGCTTTCTTGTTGTCATGTCTTCTGATTGTGTCGCGGCTTGGGCTTGCCTTTGCCTCGTGTCACTCTACGCAGTCTACGCAGTTCTGGCCGTCTTTGCAGTGAGGTACTGGGTGAGGATGGCCGCCATCTCAGCGCGGGTGGCGTGTCCCTTGGGATCCATGAGGTCGTTGTCCTTGCCGGTGATCACGTCCCGCATATAGCACCAGGCCACGCCCTCATAGGCCCACTCAGAGATCTCGGTGAGGTCTGTGAAGGGCAGACGGAACATCCAGGTACCGGTGAAGCCGCCGTCTCCGTACTCTTGTTCGTAGTTGTACAGCATCGCGGCCATCTGTTCCCGGGTGATGGTGTCCGCGGGGCCGAAACTGCCGTCTCCGCAGCCGGACACAATGCCCTCGCTGGTGGCCCAACGGATCGCCTCGGCGTACCAGACCTCTTCGCTCACATCGGAATAGGTCATGTAGAAGTTCACCACAGGCTTGCCCTTCAGATTCCAGAGCAACGTCACCATCTGAGCGCGGGTAACGGTGCCATTTGGTTCAAAGAGACCTTTCTCATTGCCGTTCATAAGGCCATGGCTGATGACGTAGTCTGTGTGCTCGTGGTACCAGGCGGTGGGATCTAGATCCGGGAAGGACAGCGTGGTGCACTTCACGAAGGTGGCCTGTACAGTGGCAGCACCCTTGTGCATGGTGAAGGTGTAGGTGCCGTCCTTGTTGTCCCCGAGGGCAATGACCTTGCTGTCTTTATCCAAAACAGTGAGAGCTTCCAGATGATAGCCGTCCTCCGCCTTCACGGTGAGCTTCACGCTGGAGCCCTCTGCTGCACGCTCGGTATCCACTGTTACGCTGCCACCTGTGGTTGCCGCAGGAACAGTGATGCTGTATGTGGCAGGCGCGGGATTGGAGGGCGTTGCGGGCGTGGAGGGAATGATGGGCGTGGTGCTGGGTGTGGGGGTAGGTGTTGGCGTTGGTGTTGGTGTAGGCTCGGGCTCACTATAGTGGATCACGGCAAACGTGGCCTTTACCGTGACACCGCCAGCCGGCTGGGTGAAGGTGTATGTGTTCCTGCCGGTGCGCGTGAGGGCAACCGGTTTGCCGTCCTGATCCAGCACTTTGAGGGAGTACAGATAGTACCCTCTCTCTGGGGTGACCGTGAGGGTTACGGTCTCTCCTTCCGCCGCCTCGGTACAGTCTGGCACCACAGAGCCGCGGCCAGCGATGTTCTCGCTGGGGATATAGATCGGATACCGCTGGGGTGCCGGCGGTGTTGGCATCTGCTTCAGTGTGAAGACAGCGATAACCGTGACATCCCCGGCGGGCATGGTGAAAGTATAGGTGCCGTCCTCGTTGGCTTTTGCGGTGATTTCTTCGCCACTGTCGTCCAGCACGGTAACAGATCTGATCTCATATCCGTCTGCTGGGGCTACCGTGAGGGTAACGGTATCCCCCTCTGCAGCGGTTTTGGGACTTGCTTCAACGGTACCGTTGTCTGAGGCGGGGATGCTCACTGTGTAGCGAACCGGCTCCTCCTTCGCAAAGGTAGCGGTAACCGTGACGGCTCCTGCGGGCATCGTGAAGTTGTATGTGTTATTGCCGGTTTTGGTGGCGGTAATTTCCTCGCCGTACTTGTCCAGCACGGTGAGGGAGTCCAGGTGGTATCCGCTGTCCGGGGTTACCGTGAGGGTAACGGTGTCTCCTGCAAGGACGTAGGTCTCATCTGCTGAGATGGTTCCGCCACTTATCTCGTCTTCGATGATGACATAGTGTTTGGGAGCGTCATCGGGCGGTGTCCAGCCGAGACAGATGGGAGACAGGCTGGTTACAGTGAAGCGGATGCCGGTATCGGTTTTCGTGGGTGGGGGAGTTTCTGTCTGGCCGGCATGCTCGCCATAGGTGAACATGTGGATCACGGTGAAGGAGTAGGTTTTGTCTGTCCCCTCCGGATAGGGCAGGGTAACGGTGATGCCCTCGTCCGGGAAGTTCTCCGGAGTGGCGTTGATCCAGTCTCCATCTCCAATCTTAAATTGCAGTTCCACATCGTATGTGGCGGTGCGCTGGGATTCGATGCCTTCTGCCTGGGAAGCTGCCTCTACCAGGACACGGGTGATCTTCTCTGGAGTGTTCAGTTCCTCGATCTGCTTCAGAACCCCTGGAACCTCGGTGATCGCAGTTTCCACCAGCCGGACATCTTTCCGGCTGCAGACGCAGCTTGTGACGCCGGTCTCGTCCGTGATGAAGAGGTGGGTGATAGAGAAATGTGCGGTTGTGGTTACGGAGAGATAGTTTGCTGTCTCGGGGAAGATAGCCCGCACTGTGTATTTGCCGGGCTCTGTGGGCTTTTCAGCAGTGTATGTGCCGTCTTCTGCATCCATGGGCTTGTATGCGATGGCAACGTTGCTTGTGCCGTTGGTTTCGGAAACCAGGACGGGATCACCGCCAGTTTCGCCGCAGTGGTAACCCGCCATAGTTATGGTGGCTGAGCCTGCAGCCTTGGAGATGGTGATTGGAGTGGCAAGTTCCGCATCAGCTTTTTTGGACTCTACTGCGTAGTACTTGGCATCTGCGCCGGTTTTGGCAATCTCGGTGAGGTCCACCTTCGTGTATTCCCCTGCGTCTGCCTTCTCCACGTTGCCAGTGGCAGTGAGGGAGACATCATCACCCTCCAAGAGATCTGCAGGTTCAAGTGCGACTTGGACAACCGTGGTGCCGTTGTAGGTTTTGTCCGCAGCTGAGACGGTGTACTTGAGGGGCTTCTTTGCCACAGTGATGTTTTCTGTGCTGGTTCCGGCAGTAATGTTGTCTGTCCCGCTGTATGAAGCAGTGATAGCGGATGTGCCGCTCTCGCCGAACAGCAGTTTCTGCAGGGCGGCATTGGTGCCCTCGATCTTCAGCGTGGCTATGCCTTCCTGGACCGTCACCGGCTCACCGAGAGGTTCATCGTCCACCCTAAACTGCACGGTGCCTGAGATGTTGGCGGTATCAACGGTTTTGGAAGAAATAGTAGCTGAGAGAGTGATGCCGCTGCCATAGGTGGGATTCTCGGACACGGCAACCGCCACTGTGACGGCAGCTTTGTCAATCGAGACGGTGCCGATCCTCGTGGGGCCGATACTCTCGTAGTTCGTCCCGCCGTCTACCTTGTACCAGATGGTATAGGTTCCGGCATCGGTGGCTGTGATGCTCTCCATGTTGGCCCAGCCGTCTTCATTGCCAGTCGGGGCAGCGCTGTCTCCATCCGCACTTCTGTAGTACAGGATGGTTGCTCCCGCAGGGACATCGCTTGCGCTGCCGGTAAGAAGTGCTTGTGCAGAGCCGTTGTAGGTAAGACCTGCGGCAGGATCGGGCGGGGTGATGGCTTCCAGGGCCTTGCTGGTGATCTTGATGGTCTCCGTGGGATTTGGCTCCGGCAGTTTGTAGTTGCCTGCGCTGGTGCCGGTGAGCCCGGTTGCTGTGGCGGTATAGGTCCCAGCTTCCGTGATAGGATTGCCGTCTGTTGCGGAAGAAGTGCCTGTGTTGGACGCCACCTTCACTGTGACAGTCACATTATCGCCGGAAAGCTTGTTGCTAACCTCGGCCGAGACGGTGTGTGCATTTCCATCATAGGGAATGGTAAGAGCATCTTCCTCGTCCAGCTTCCACAGGAGGGCGGCCTCAATCGGTTTGATGACAACAGGCGTTGAGAGCCCATGGCCTCGTTCTTCTGCAGTTACTCTGTAGAAGCGGGCATCTTCACCGGACAGGGCGATTTCGGTGAGATCCACCGCAGCGTATTTGTTGGCGTCTGCCTTCTCCACGTTGCCAGTGGCAGTGAGGGAGACATCGTCACCCTCCAAGAGATCCGCAGGTTCAAGTGAGACTTGGACAACCGTGGTGCCGTTGTAGGCTTTGTCCGCAGCTGAGACGGTGTACTTGAGGGGCTTCTCTGCAACAGTGATCTTTGCCGTGCCAGTTCCAGAGGTGATGTTGTCTGTCCCGCTGTATTCAGCTGTGATAACGGATGTGCCGCTCTCACCGAACAGCACTTTCTGCATTGCGCCATCTGCTGCCTCGATCTTCAGCGTGGCTGTACCTTCTTGGACCGTCACCGGCTCACCGAGAGGTTCATCGTCCACCTTAAACTGCACGGTGCCTGAGATGTTGGCAGTATCAACGGTTTTGGAAGAAATAGTAGCTGTGAGAGTGATGTCGCTGCCATAGGTGGGATTCTCGGACACGGCAACTGTCTCTGTGACGGCAGCTTTGTCAATCGAGACGGTGCCGATCCTCGTGGGGCCGATACTCTCGTAGTTCGTTCCGCCGTCTACCTTGTACCAGATGGTGTAGTTGCCGGCATCGGTGGCTGTGATGTTCTCCGCATCACCCCAGCCGGTCTCTTCGCTGCCGTTCGGGGCAGTGCTGTCGTTTTTTGCGCCTCTGTAGTAGTGGATGGTTGCGCCGGCGGGAACGCCGAGAGCGTTGCCGCTGAGGAGCGCCTGCGCAGAGCCGTTGTAGGTAAGACCTGCAGCAGGATCGGGCGGGGTGATGGCCTCCAGGGCCTTGTTGGTGATTGTGATGGTCTCTGTGGGACTTGGCGCCGGCAATGTGTAGTTGCCTGCGCTGGTGCCGGTGAGCCCGGCTGCCGTGGCGGTATAGGTCCCAGCTTCCGTGACAGGATTGGCATCTGCTGCGGAAGAAGTGCCGGTGTTGGATATCACCTCCACTGTAACAGCCACATCATTGCCGGGAACCTTGTTGCTGACCTCGGCCGAGATGGTGTGTGCATCCCCATCATAGGGAATGGTGAGAGCCTCTTCATCGTCCAGCTTCCACAGGAGGGTGGCCTCAATCCGTTTGACGACAACAGGCTTTGAGAGTGCATAGCCTTGTGCCTCTTCCGCTGCGCTGTAGAAGGGGGCATCGTCACCGAACAGGGTGATTTCGGTGAGGTCCACCGCAGCGTATTCGTTGGCGTCTGCCTCCGCCACGTTGCCAGTGGCAGTGAGAGAGACATCGTCACCCTCCAAGAGATCTATGGGTTCGAGTGTGACTTGGATAACCGTGGTGCCATCGTAGACCTTGTCCGCAGCTGAGACGGTGTACGTGAGGGGCTTCTTTGCCAAAGTGATGTTTTCTGTGCTGGCTCCGGCAGTGATATTGTCTGTCCCGCTGTATGAAGCAGTGATAGCGGATGTGCCGTTCTCGCCGAACAGCAGCTTTTGCAGGGCGGCGTTGGTGCCCTCAATCTTCAGCGTGGCTATGCCGTTTGCAACGGTAACTGTATTTGCAAGCGCTTCCTCGCCGATCTGGAAGGTAACCGTGCCGCCGATCAGGCTTGCATCCACACCGTTCACCGCAACGGTGGCTGTGAGGGTGATGGTACTGCCGTAGGTGGGACTGTCTGGGACGGATACAGAGACGGTGGGGGGTGCCTTGGTGATGGTGATGTGGAAGCTAATGGTGACGGGATCGATGCCGGAGGTGTCTACCTGCATCAGGGTATACTGCGGAGTTTTCTCCGTGGCCTTAACGATGAGGGTGTACTCTCCCACATCTGCGGTGGCGGGGACTGTTAGGGTGTCTCCGTCTATGGTGGCGTTGAGTGTCTCATTGCCGCCTGTGATCTCGTATGTGAAGTTGCCTGCCGTGGGGGTGTCTATATCGTACTGGATGCACTGGGACAGATCCTCGGTAAGGGCAGTGCCGTATGTGACGGTGCGCTCAATGGGATCATGCTCGCCGTCAAAGGTCTTCCGTCCTACGGCGTAGACGGTGATGTCTTCTGAGACTGGGGAGTTCTCGGTGAATGCCTCGCCATCCACGGCGGACGGTGCTGTGGACCAGCGGTCAAAGAGAAGACCTTCCAGTGCAGGGTCCTTGGGGAAGTCCTTTACGCCATCGGGGTTGGCATATCGTACAGCGTACTCTGGCTTCTCTTCTGTGGCGAAGGTTACTTTGTACACCCGCTTGGCAATGTCGGCGGTGAGCTCGGGATAGCCATCGCCCACCGTCTGACCCCAGACCTGGGGATCTTGGGTCTCCTGTCCGTCTTGCAGCAGCCATGCCACCTCACCGGAGTGGAATTCAGCCTCGGTTTTTGGTGTGCCCCCGCCAGCCTTTTCGCAGGAGGTGTCGAGGTAGAAGCTGTTGGATACTGCTATGCTTCCACCACCAGCAATGCCGCCCACGATTCCCTGGTTGGGGATGGCACCGAGGCTGTAGCAGTTCGAGACTGTGCCAGTACCGGAGCCTACGATACCGCCAGCATATCCCGTACTGGTTTGGACAGTGCCGGTATGGAAGCAGTTTGTCACAGTGCTGTTGTCCAAAGAACCCACGATTCCGCCGGAACCGTCCTCTATCCCCGCAATGTTGCCGGTGTTGGAGCAGCCTGTGATCTGGCTCCAACTGGATGTTCCCGCGATGCCGCCTACCGGTCCATATCTGGCGGTGACATCGCAGCTGTTGGTGCAGTTCTCTATCGCGCTATAGTAGTCACTGAAACCTGCAATCCCGCCTACATATTGTGAGCCGGTGACGGTACCGTTCACAGTGAGATTCTTCACTGTGCCCCCTGAGAGGAAACCGAAGAGACCCTGATAGTCTGAACGTACGTCTATGTACAGATTGCTGATCGTGTGTCCATTGCCATCAAAGGTACCTTCGAACCGGTGGTCGCCTGTATTTCCAATCGGCGTCCACGGATTGTCTTCGCTGCCCTTCAGGTCGATGTCGCCTGCCAGCTGGAAGTACATGTTCTCGCAGCTGTTCCCGGCATTCACGTAGTCCCGGAAGGCTTTCATCGTGTCAAGGTCTGGGATGAGGTATGGGGATTCTTCTGTGGCGGAGTCTATAGAGTTGATCTTCCATACCACATAGACGGTAGTGTCCTCGCTTACGGTAGAGCCTTCCAAGTTCGCAGAGCCGTTTTCCGTTGTGGACCAGCCTGAGAAGGTGAGCCCTTCTTTGACCGGCGTTGTAGCGGGCAAAGTCGCCGTGCTGTTGGAGTACCAGACGATGTCATCCTGTCCCTCTACCACACCGGTGATCTTATAGACCTTCTTGGCGGCGTCATCGGTGAGCTCAGGGTAGTCGCTGCCCACCGTCTGGCCCCAGACCTGGGGATCTTGGGTCTCCTGTCCGTTTTGCAGCAGCCATGCCACTTCACCTGAGGCAAACTCGGCCTCGGATTTTGGGGTTGTTTCGCCGTAGCTGCCAGCGCCGATGCCGTTGATTTCTGCGTTTTGGTAATAGCAGTTTGTGATTTTGCCATTGCTATTGTTGCCGGTGATACTGCCAATGTAGTCACCTCTGCTGTTGCTGACGGATCCAGTATTAAAGCAGCTTGTGATGGTTCCGTAGGCATTATCACCAGCAATCCCACCAACGTTTATGTTGTAGGAAGCGATTGCGCCCGTATTGTAGCAGTTCTTGATTGTACCATAATAATTGTCTCCCACAATGCCGCCAACCTGTACACCGCCGCTGATCGATACATCGCTGCAGCAGTTTTCAACTGTTCCTTTGTAGGTAAAACCCACAATTCCACCAATCTGATTTAGGCCTGAAACGGAACCGCTCACAGACAAATTCTGAATGATGCCGCCTGTGTCCAGATACCCGAACAGACCAAGGTGGGTGGTAGATGTCTGTTCGATTTTCAGACCGCGCACCGTGTGTCCACCACCATCAAAGATGCCTTTGAAGTGGTATGAGGGAATGCCGATCGGCGTCCACGCCTGATTCTCCAGGTCGATATCGTCCGTCAGGAGGATGTACGTATTTTCGCAGTTGTGCCCGCCATTGACGTAGTTCCGGAATGATTCAAGCTGGTCCCTGGTGTTAATCTCATATGGGCTCTCAGCTGTCCCAGCCCCACCGTTGTTCGCAAATGGTTCGCTTGACGCCGCCCATGCTGCCACGGGCAGCATGGTAAAGATCATCAGGACAGACATCAGTCCTGCCAGCCACTGCCTTGCTCTGTGCTTCATAAGGACAACCCTCCTTGTTGAAAACGTTCAAAGAAACAAAATATAGAACAAATGTGAGCTGAGGTAAAGCCAGCTTCTCTGCCTGTGGATATACGCCACTTCATTATAGCAGAATTTCGAGGGATTTGTGTTGATTTTCGAGTAATGGAATAAATTTCAAAACCGATGGCACTATGATCTGTGCAGTCCTGTATAAAAGCCAGCGCCCGGCGGGTGCCGGGCGCTGGCGGAGTCCAGTCAGCCGAAGGTGCGGGGCCGGCTGTAGCGGGTTGTGCGGGCGGATATCCGGATGAGAAATATCACACAAACGGGGAGTTCACGCGCACGGTAACGGACAGCGGTACGATCAGCAACGCCTCTGCTGGTGTGATGCAGTTGCGGCGGGTCACGGGGAACTGGGCCAGTGGATCCCATACAGCATGTCTCCTGATCGGTCTCATCCAGGGGCAGTCCGGATCACCAGGGGTTCTGGTGATCCTCCTGCTGATCAGACGGTTGATCTCAGGTGTTGCATACCCCGTTGCCAGCGCCTGCGATCCCTTGAGACTTCCAGCTGCGAAGGGCATCTCGGTGATCTCCCTGGCGTTGCCATCGGAAAGGCTCAACACATAGCGCCTGTATACGGACAGCGCCAGTTCTTCCGCTTCTGCTGATCCCCAAGGTCTCTTGCCAGAAGAGCTGCCCCCCACATGGACTTACCGGCTATTCCTGCATCAACGGAAGTGGCGCTATTGTTATCTGGTACCAGCTGAAGAGGTGCAGGCGCCAAAAACAGGGCGGTGCCCTTCCGCCCCTATCCTTCTTGGATGAGCTGCGTGCATTGAGCGGTTTCGAAGCTGCAATACAGATCCGATCTTGGTGGGGGACCAACGGTGTTTTTCCCATCAGTATATTGGGCAAGAAACCGCAATCTCCATCGCTTCGATAGAACGGCTTGCTTTGTCTAGCGCAGCACCAGTGAAAACCCCAGTACAGCAGTGCGTTACATGCCACTTCCAAGCAATGCGCTTAACGCCGCCGCCAAGTGACTGCTAACCTACTGCCAAGTTGCCGTTTTTGCCTTTGCATTACTTTCCTTGAACAAATTTTGTCCAGATTTGATCTTATATCACTTTTCTTGGACAAATTTCAACAAGCCTTGATTTTTCACCAATTTTCTTGGACAAATTTCAGCAAGTCTTGATTTTTCATCACTTTTCTTGGACAAATTTGACTGTATGACCGTATGGCTGTATGCCTGCATGGCTATTTCGCTGTAAGGCTTACGATGAGGGACGGGAGCAAAGAGGGAACGGACCACAGGAGAAGATTCTTTTCATCTGGACATGGAGGACCGCGAGCAACGGAACGATGAAGCAACGGAGCAACTGTACAACCTCGTAAGGCCTACATCACCCAGCCTCGCCTCATCCCATCCCATCCCATCCCACCCCAACTCACCCCGCCGCACATTCTGAAGAGAGACGTATCCTCCTTCTAGCGGATCCAGGGCTGAAGCAATGCCGAGATCTGAGATCGCCGGTAAAATGGGAATTCATGAGTCCAAAGTCCCAACCTGGATCAAACGGTATCAGAATCGAGGGGAGTGCACATCCATGAGCGAGCTCCCCAAGACCGCAAGGCCCAACCCAAGACCCCCACCGGGAAATCCTCCAGGAGGACTACAGATGGGAAAAGGATCTGGTGGCAGAGAGGATGGCGTCCCATGGATTTTATCTGCAGCTTGCGTGAGCGCGAGAAGGGTGCTTTGAAGACTGCGATGCGCTGCCTGAACCAAGGTGCACCGCATCATGAAAGCCGCCCCTTACGCTATGGGACAAATGTGGATCAACCAGAAAAGCTGCGTGAGGAAATCTGATTGAAGGATGATTAGAGGGATGAAATGTGAAACTTTACTCATCTTCGTTCATTAACCGCTGCATAAACTACAAACCCTCTTTTGATTATCTGAAGATTACTGGATACAGCAAATTCAATCCTACTTTTTTATGTGTAGTCCGTGTCCATATTTGTTGTGGATCGTGTCCGCCTCCTCTTGTGGATTGTGTCTACGTCTACTCGAGGAAATACACCTCTTCCTTGGAATACGACAGCAGGCGTTTGGCAGGCAACGCTGGACAGCGCACCGCAGCCCTGTGTGCAAGTGAGATGCCCCAGTGGACGGTACACCAGAAAGGCAAACCGGCGAGAGCCCTTATCAGACAAGGGCTTTCGCCGGTTTGCTTTCAAGCGCTGTAGGGAGGTTTTCTTGTTCCTGCCCAAACGCAAGCTCAAGCACAGGCCCAAGCCTAAGCCCAAACGCAAGCCCAGGCCCGCCCAGGCACAAGCCCGAACCCAAGCTCAGCCCCAAGCCCGCGTTCTCACAGCGCAGCACCGCAGAGTGCTCTGCAGGTGCTGCCGGGTGGGTATGGTGCGAAAAGACGCGATGCGTGGGTGGGCTGGCTGATGGTCGGCTGGCGGCTGGCTGATGTTGGCAGAAAGTTGGGCGATGGTTGGCTGATGGTTGTCCCTGCCTGCTTCAGAGGTTGGCGCCGTTCTGCCGTACGGTGTCCCGATACCAGGCGGCGCTGTCCTTGGGGGTGCGCTCCCCGGTGGTGTAGTCCACATACACCAGGCCGAACCGCTGGCGGTATCCCTCCGCCCACTCGTAGTTGTCCAGGAGGGACCACTGGAAGTATCCCCGGACATCGGCGCCGGCCTCGATGCCCATGGACAGGGCCTTCAGATACCGGGAGAGGAAGTCGATGCGCTGGGGGTCGTGAACAGCGCCGTCCTCAGAGACCCAGTCCCGGCAGGACAGCCCGTTCTCGGTGATGTACATGGGCAGGCCATACCGCTCCCCGATGAACAGGGGGCCCCAGGCGAGGCACCCCGGGGTAACCGGCCAGTCTATGGCGGTGTGGGGATAGCCTGCCGGGAAGGGCACCACCTCCGGTCCGTTCTCCCCCATCCGGATGGGCATGCCCTGGTAGATGTTCAGGCCGATGAAGTCCATGGTGTCTGTGAGGCCCTCCAGGATCAGGGAGTGGCTGAAGGAATAGGGGCCGTCATAGGGATAGAAGGTGAACTGGCGGGCCGCCTCGATGTCCTTCGAGCTGTCTGTGGCGGGGTAGAAGATCGTCCCACAGGAGGATACCCCCACCTGGTTGTCCGGGTCGAGGCGGTGCAGGGCCTCTGCTGCCAGGGTGTGGGCTCTCCGGGCGTTCTCCCAGCAGGCCTCCAGCTCCGGTTTTGAGAGCTTCAGGCCCGGTGCGTGCTGCCCATTTCCATACCCGGAGCAGAGGAAGCACTGGGGCTCGTTCAGGGTGATCCAGTGCCTTACCCTACCTTTGAAGTGCTCCCCTACTGCCTCAGCATACGCGCCAAAGGCCTCTGCCGTGTCCGGGTTCTGCCAGCCGCCCTTGTTCTGCAGGGCCTGGGGCAGATCCCAGTGGTACAGGGTTACCCAGGGCTCGATGCCGGCGGCGAGAAGGGCATCGATGAGGCTGTCGTAGTAGGCGAAGCCGAGGTCGTTCCAGTTGGTGCCACCATCGGGTGCGATGCGGGGCCAGGCTATGGAAAACCGATAGGCCTGCAGGCCCATGTCCTTCAGCAGGGCCACGTCCTCCTGCCAGCGGTGGTAGCTGTCTGCGGCGATGTCCCCGTTGTCGTTGTTGTGGATCTTACCCGGGGTGTGGGAAAAGGTGTCCCAGATGCTGGGGCCCCGATTGCCCTCGTGTACGCCGCCCTCAATCTGGTACGCGGCGGTAGCGGCGCCCCAGAGAAAGCCGTTGGGAAAGTGTGCCATGTTGTTGTGAATCCTCCTTCAGTGAAAGCTGTGATAGTAGTCTCAGGAACGCATCCACCTTGCGGCGGCTGCGGCCATTGCCTCGTTGATTCCGTCCGCCTCCGCTGCGGATTTGCCCACGGCGGAGAGGTAGACCTTGATTTTGGGCTCGGTGCCGGAGGGGCGCACCATGAGCTTGGCGCCGTTGCTGAGGCGATACTCCAGCACGTCTGCCTGGGGGAGCCCGGTGGCATCGTTCTGGTAGTCCACGGCCCTCTCTACGGCGTATCCTGCGATCTCCACCGGTACCTCGGCCCGCAGCTCCGCCATGATGTGCTGCATGGTGTGCATGCCGCTCTCGCCCTCAAAGGTGTAGCTCTGCAGGGCGTTCCGATACCAGCCGTACTGGTGATAGAGGTCGTTCACCGCGTCCAGGAGGGTCTTGCCCTGGGCGGCATACCAGGCGGCGGCCTCGCAGGCCAGCATCACCGCGTTTACGGCGTCCTTGTCCCGCACATGGGCCCCGGAGAGGTATCCGTAGCTCTCCTCAAAGCCGAAGATGTAGCGGTCCTTCTCCCCGGCGGCCTCCAACAGGCCGATCTGCTCCCCGATAAACTTGAAACCGGTGAGGGTGCGGCGCAGTTCCACGCCGTACGCCGCCGCGATGGGGGTGGCCATGTCTGTGGAGACGATGGTGGTAACCGCCACGGGATGTTTGGGCATGGTGCCTTTCGCTACCCGGGAGCGGCAGATGTAGTCCAGCAGCAGCACGCCCATCTCGTTGCCGTTGATGAGCCGGTACCCGCCCTGCCCGTCCGGCACGGCGGCGCCCATCCGGTCTGAGTCCGGGTCCGTGCCGATCATCAGGTCCGGGTGAACGGTGTCGCAGAGGCGCAAGCCGGTCTCCATGGCCTCCCGGATCTCCGGGTTGGGGTACGGACAGGTGGGGAAGTTGCCGTCTGGCTGTTCCTGCTCCGGCACTACGGTGACGTTCTCATCCGGCACCCCCATGCGCTGCAGCAGCATCCGCACGGGCTCCAGGCCGGCGCCGTTCAGCGGGGTGTAGACCAGCTTCAGCTTGCTCACATCGTTGCCGGGGCGCAGGGCCAGCACCGCGTCCACGAAGTCGGAGAGGCAGTTGTCCTCAATGGTGCGGATGAGGCCGGCGGATACGGCGCTGTTGTAGTCCGTGAGGCGGATGGAGTCGAAATAGTCGTGGGCGTTGATGGCGGCCAGGACCTTCTCCGCGGCCTCCAGGGTGATCTGGCAGCCGTCTGCGCCGTAGACCTTGTAGCCGTTGTACTTGGCGGGGTTGTGGCTTGCGGTGACACAGATGCCCGCCCCGCAGTGGAGATACCGCACCGCCCAGGAGAGGGCCGGGGTGGGCTCCAGCCTGGGGTAGAGGTACGCGGTGATGCCGTTGGCGGCCAGCACCCGGGCGGCCTCCTGGCAGAAGAGAACGCCTTTGTGGCGGCTGTCGTGGGCGATGGCGACGGCTTTGGGCAGATCTGTGGCGTTCAGGTAGTCCGCCAGCCCCTGGGTGGCCCGGCGGACGGTGTAGAGGTTCATCCGGTTGGTGCCGGCCCCGATCACGCCCCGCAGGCCGCCGGTGCCAAAGGCCAGATCCCGGTAGAAGCGGTCCTCCACCGCGCTGGGATCAGACTGGATGGCACGCAGCTCATCGGTGAGGTCCGGGTCTTCTACGGCCCGGTCCAGCCAGAGGGAGAGGATATCATTGTAGTCCATGGTTTGCAAGCTCCTTCTCGTTTATTGTAAGTGCGCCTGTAGGAAGGCGGTGAGTACATCTGCTGCCTGGCGGTGGCAGAGCGGTCCCGGGTGCTGCCGGGAGCCTACGGTGTCCGGGTCTGCCGTGGGAAGGGGCAGGTAGTACACCTTGAGATCCCCGGTCTCCGCCTGATACTGTTGGATCCCGGCCTCAATGGTAGTCCGAAGGTCTGTCCCCACCATGCCGTATGCCCAGACCATGAGGGCATCGGGGTTGTGCTGCCGGACGGTGTGCAGCGCCTTGGATACGGCCTGGGAGACACGGGCCAGCCCTGATGGGGTGGCTTTCTGCTGGAAAATGGGCTCGTTGGTCTGGGGGTCATAGAAGGGCGGCTGGTGCATGGCGCCTACATCGTTGGTGCCCAGGTTGATGATCACGGCATCTGCGGGCCAGGTTGAGAAGTCGTAGGGGGTGGGATCTCCACACGGACCGCACACCGTGGTGTAGTAGTCCATCACCACATGGCCGGGGTCGTTATTCCAGCCGCTGCAGATCCCCCAGCCGCTCTGAGAGAAGATGCGGTACTCGGCCTGCAGGGCATCAGCGGTAAGGCGGGCATAGTGGGGAATCGAACTGAAGAACATGGGGATCCAGTCCATATCCTCCTTGGAACCGGCCAAGCCCTCACCGCTGGTGATGCTGTCTCCCACAAACTCCAGCCGGTATTGGGGCTCCGGCACTGGGAGAAACGCCTCCATGGGCTCCTCCGGTATTCGCAGGGCCAGCAGCTGCACCTTGTGCTTCGGGTCCTCCGGATATGCCTGGCACTCCTTCAGCACCCGCACCCGCTTCACCGTGCCGGCCTGCATGTTTTGAAAGAGGCAGATCTCGTTCACACCACGGGACAGGGGAAACCGCTGCAGCCAGGCGCCGTTGATCTCCACGGAGAGCCAGGGCTCCAGTACGTCATAGTCTGCAGATACCCGGAGCCACAGGGCGCTGCCGGTATAGCGGCAGGTGAATCCGCTGCCGGTGTGCCAGAGGATGGGACCATTGGGGGCCGGAGTGGTGCGCCCGAGGATCCGGACCTTGGGAAGCTGGGAAAAGGGGCGTTCGAGCATAGACGAGACCTCCTCAAAGGGCAGTACAGCCGGAATGGCCGGGATGCAGCAGCTATTATAAGCGGTTGGGCGCAACAAAACAACAGGGGATGCGGGATAATTTGCGGCGGGGACAGCTGGCAGACACCTGGGAACAGCAGGACAATGGCCCGGACGGCAGTGAGCGCAGAAGAGAGCCGCACAGGAGTGCTCTCCTGTGCGGTGGTCTCACCCCCTCTGACGGAACTGGATGCTTCCCTACAACTTCTGCTTTAGCTTCCGATTTCGGCATTCTTCCTCGGTAAATCCGCATTTTGTTCCGAAATCGGCATTTTTCTATTGGCGTTCGCTCACAAGGGGACTATACTGCCTCTGTGAAGGGAGAGGATCGACATGGTGGAACGCACGGGCTATCTCAAAGAACTGCTGGTGTGGAAGGATGAAAAGCTCATCAAGGTTGTAACTGGCCTGAGGCGCTGTGGGAAATCCACGCTTCTCATGCAGTATCAGCGGATGCTCCTCGCATCGGACGTATCCCCTGAGCAGATTATCACAATCAACTTCGATGATCCCCAGTTCGAGCGGTACAGGGGGTACCACAGCCTGCATCAGTATGTCTTGGATCGTCTGGTACCCGATAGGATGAACTACATCATCTTGGACGAGGTTCAGCTGGTCCCGGACTTTCAAAGGGCAGTGGACAGCCTGTACCTCCGAGAGAATGTGGATCTGTATCTCGCTGGATCCAACGCCTGCCTCTTATCCGGGGAGCTGGCTACACTCCTCTCCGGGCGGTATGTGGAGATTCACATGCTGCCGCTGTCCTTCAAGGAGTACTGTACACTACGGGGTCCCAAGGAGAAGGAAAGCCTCTTTGCAGATTACCTAAGCTATGGGGCACTGCCATACCTTGCCGCGATGGATGATCTGAGGGACCAAGCGGACCCCTATCTGGAAGGCAGCTACAACACGGTCCTTGTAAAGGGTGTCGAAGTCCGGCAACAGCGCAAAGATCCGGATCCAAACCGCAGACAGGTCTCAGACCTCAATCTGTTGGGAAGTATTGCACGTATTCTCGCCAGGTCCATTGGCAGATCTGTATCCATCAAAAGCATTGCAGATTCTATCTCGTCCTCTGGGAGGAGGATCTCCCCCAACACCGTCCGAGACTACCTGGATGCTCTGATCGAGCCCTATCTGTTTTATCCTGTAAAGCGGTATGATGTCCTTGCCAAGCAGCTTTTGAAGACAAACCAGAAGTTGTATATCGCCGATTTGGGCTTGCGGCGGTATCTGATCCCACGTCATGACAACTGTGATCTCGGCGCATCTATCGAGAATATGGTCTATCTGGAACTGCGCCGCCGGTACCCTGATGTAACCATCGGCAGCATCAGCCGTACCGAGGTAGATTTTGTGGCCCGCAAAGGGGATCTCCTGCACTATTACCAGGTGGCGGAATCGCTCATTGATCCGAGTGCGTTCGAGCGTGAGTTTGCCCCACTGCGTGCAATGCAGGACAACTATCCCAAGACCATCCTGACGGTGGATCTCTACACCGCAGGCAACTATGATGGGATCGAGGTTGTCCCCGTGCTGGACTGGCTGCTGCAGTAAGTCTACTGGTCCTCCGGGGTGTACCGGAGGGATGCAGAGAACTTGCGGACTGCGACAGCCGGGCTATCCTGTATTCTGGGAAAGACGCCTGGAGCAGAAGGCTAATGCATGCCCTAAACAAACGCCATATCCTCATCGCCCAGACTTTGCCCCCACAAGGTCTGGGCGAACTTATGCCGGCATGCAGCGGTTTGGACAGCATCGAGGGACAGAAAAAGAGCCGCACAGGAGAGATCTCCTATGCGGCTGTGGTGAGAGAGTATGGCGTTTGGTTCGGTTGGGGGACGCTTGGCTTTGATTCCCCCTCCTGCGAGGGGGTAATCCACCCCGCCAGAGCGGGGAAATGCGCGAACCGGTCCAGGATGTACGCCAGCATGGAGCTATTTCAATCCACCCCGCCTAAGCGGGGGAATACTGAACGTCAACAACGATGCCGGCAGGTCGAATTGATTTCAATCCACCCCGCCAGAGCGGGGGAATACCACCAGTTCGCCGTCAAGCAGCCGGATTTGAACTGATTTCAATCCACCCCGCCAGAGCGGGGGAATACAGCAAACATCAATAAATTAGATGCTGCTGTAACGCGTCACGTACAGCAAAATAACCAAAGCGGGGAATGCTTTGCCATAACATTGGTGTGGCAAACCGGCCTTTCAGTGCCCATCACGCCTGATAACCTACCGGGTTTTTCAACACAGCTTCCGGTTATCAAACGGGCGAACGCAGGTGGGCATGTGTCCGTTTGCCGTACAGTGTCATGCTGCGTGTCTAATCCTCCTATCCAACCCTCTTGCGAGGGAGGAAAGTGTTTGTTGGTTTGCGGGTGCTGTTGCCCCACTGCAAACCGTCTGCTAATCCAAGGGCTTTACTAAGCCCAAACAACAAGTCCTGTCCCCGTTACCCATGCTGTGATGTTCCAGCGGACTCGATGCAGCTGCATTGGGGTGCTGCTTATACAGCGTCTGTACTCATCTCACCTTGGTTGACGTCTAGGCTCTAACCGTTACCTATTATAACCGCTTATGAAGGTTCTGTCAAGAAAAAGATGGGGTTGGATTATCGGCTTTCCACCTAAACAGATTTTTCGTTTTTACACACTTATCCCCTAGGGCAAACGCAAAGTCAGGTAAACGTATAACATATCAAATAAATCCAGAATTTAGGATACAAGCCTCCGTGAG
>CANRFN010000107.1 GCA_947629915.1 uncultured Oscillospiraceae bacterium
AATTTCGGCGTTTGGTCACATCCCTCCCTTCCAAGCATCGGAGGGGATGTGGTCACCTTTTCGTGGAAATTCACGTGAGTTCCAGTTCTGCACCACGGACGACATCGAGTTCCGCTTCTTCAACATGGTGGAGTCCGATTACGATCTCCTCACCCTCCTGGACCTGCGGGATTACGGGGCGGTGTTCACCCCGCTGGAGAAGTACCTCACGGTGAAGGACCCCATGGCCAAGAAACAGTATAGCCTCTCTGCATCCTCCTTCGATGAGGACGGCAACCCGGTGGATACACCGAGTTATAACGAGTACGGGGACTACATCCTGTATCGGCCGAATGCGTCCTCCGCCCTTCCGGTGTACGGCGATCCTGTGCACTACACCGTTACCGCCTTCCCCAAGGACACCTACCTGGATCCCCTGAACCGGATGTACCAGACCTTTCTGGACAAGGAGGTGTCCGTGTACTTCGCCTATGCCCCCCGCAACGCCATGGCCCTCTCCGAAGACAGCACCCCGGAGGCCAGAGCGGAGCTGGACCGGTACTTCCGGGAGAACCTGGCGGTGCCGGTGCTCACGGACATCGAGGACTCCCTCTGGAGCGGGGTGTACCTCTACGGCACAGACAACCACCTCACCACCGAGGGGGCGGCGATTCGCACAGAGCAGATGATCCAGGCGCTGCAGGAGCAGTTGGCGCGGGAGTGCCGCTGAAGCCCTACCTTATATATGTAGAATACGGCCCGGCCTTCGATGGGAAGACCGGGGCGTTTCACGCGTTAGCAGAGACCCGTCAGGGCGACACTTCCACAGGAGGAGTGTGCGCGTGGAGGCGCACCGGAGCACGGCAGTGTGTTTCCCGTGCGGCAGCCCCTCACCACCAAAGGGGACGAGTGCAACTACGGGTACGGGCTGAAGAGCATACAGCGCATCACCGAGCGTTACGGCGGGATCATGAACATCTCCTCGGAGGATGGCATCTTTCTGCTCCGCATTTTGATCCCCATCCCTGTACAGGCGGAGGCAGATTGAGGCCGTGCCGCCGTCTGATCTCCAGGTAAAAACGGATTCCAAACATCAACCTGAATGAAGGAAGGAGCATACCGCAATGAAAATGGGCCACATCACGATCCACACGGCTGATTTGGAGCAGTCCCTTCGGTTCTACACCGAGGCGCTGGGACTGCAGGTGCAGAGCGATTTTCGGGCGGAACGGGGCCTGCCCATCGTCTTTGTCTCAGACGGCGCGGGTTCCCTGCCGATCGAGCTGATCGCGGGAAATGGAGCGCCGTACGCCGGTACAGGGCTCTCCATCGGATTCCACACCGAGGATGTGGAAAAGGTGCA
Organism: uncultured Oscillospiraceae bacterium; assembly: GCA_947629915.1. GTDB lineage: Bacteria > Bacillota > Clostridia > Oscillospirales > Oscillospiraceae > Enterenecus. The sequence goes on from CANRFN010000107.1 coordinate 1,343, forward strand.
CCAGGATCTGGAGGAGAAAGGCTTCCGTCCTACTCCCTTCATCAGCCCGGTGCCCGGGGTGAAGTTCTTCTTTGTCCAGGATCCCAATGGGGTGGACATCCAGGTGATGTAGCGCCTGCAATGGTCCCTTTTCAGCTATCCATAATTTAACAGGCCCCGACCTCCTCTGCGAGGAGACCGGGGCCTGTGTTATGGTATCGTGGGCGGGGGAGCGTGGAGAACTGCCAGCTGTTCTAAGACAGCCCCACGGCGGCCAGAATTGGCTCTGTGATGGCGGCAAACAGGGGCTCCCGGAGGTGCAGCGCGGTGAGTTTTGCCATCTGCTGCAGGGGATCCCGGGTGGAGCGCACCGTGTTCCAGATCCGGTCTTTGAGATCGTATGCCATCTGGGCTGTGCGGAGGATCTCGAAGATCTCTGCTGTGGGATCCGGCGGGGCGATGGAGGCCTCCCAGGAGACGGTGAAGCCCCGGCGCCCGGCGGGGAACGCAATGGTGAGGGTCCGGGCAGCGGGATCGTATTCGTAGAGATCGGTGGAGACGGCCTTTGGGCTTTCCACACAGGGGAGGATGATCCGATAGGTCCGGTTCTCCGGGATGCAGTTCACATCTCCGGAGACCTCGGCGGTGAGGACGGCGATGTTACCCCAAGTGAGGGTGAACCTGGTCTCCGCGGGTGTGGCGCCGAAGATGCCGCTGTCCTCATAGAGGGTGAAGCTGCCGTCCGCCCCGGGGTACACCCGCAGCTCCATGCGCTCCGGGTTGTCTGCCCCGAAGGATTGCGCATCGCCGTCCAGGGGGATGATGCCGCCGGCGGGGACCAGGACGGGAATGGTGTCCAGAGGCCTGCTCAAGGTGAGCTTCCGGTCTCCGGTGTAGACGCGGTTGATGAAGAAATCGAAGAAGAGGCCTTTGGGGAGGAAGGCATCGAAAGAGGCCATGCCGGTCTCCTTGTCTGCCGGCGCGGTGATGGCACAGACGATCATCTCGGTGCCGAAGCGGTACTCGTTGGGCACGTTGTACGCGTCCCAGGTGTCCTCGGTGTAATAGAGGGGGCGGAGGAGAGGGAGGCCCTCCCGGTGGGTGCGGTAGTTCATGGAATAGAGATAGGGGATGAGCTTTTTCCTGAGCCGGAGGAAATCCGTCATGACGCGGCAGGCCTCGGCGCCGTAGTTCCAGGGCTCTTTCCCGGAGAAGGGGGTGCAGCTGCTGTGCAGCCGCAAAATGGGGGAGAAGCAGCCGAACTGCACCCAGCGGGCGGTGAGCTCATCGTCTCGGATGCCCCGCATGTGGCCGCCGATGTCGTGGCTCCACCAGGGATAGCCGGCGTTGGAGGCGGTGGCGGTGAAATAGGGCTGGAAGTCCAGAGAGGCCCAGGTGATGTGGGTGTCCCCGGAGAAGCCCAGGGGATACCGGTGGCTGCCGATGCTGGCATACCGGGAGAGGGTAAGGGGCCAACGCCCCTCCCGGCCGCTGTCCAGGTAGTGCCGATGGGTGAGCACCCACAGGGGATCGATACCCCTCTTGGAGGAGCGGGTGCCCTGCTGCCAGTCTACCCACCAGAAGTCCACGCCCTGCTTCTCTAAGGGGTGGTGCAGGATCTGGAAGTAGGCGTCCATGTAGGCGGGATCGGTGCAGTCGAAGGGAATGCGGTCTCCGGTGCTTGGGTCCCTACCCAGGGCCTCGCACATGGCGGGGTATGCGTCCTCGTGGGCGCCCACCCCTTCCGCCGGGTGGAGGTTCAGGGACACCTTCAGGCCCATCTGGTGGAGCTTTTTCAGGAAGCTCTCCGGGTCCGGAAACAGGTCCCGGTTCCAGGAGTACCCCGTCCAGCCGCTGCCGCAGGAGGCGGGGATCTTGGTGGGGTGCCAATCGATGTCCAGCACCGCCACGCTGAGGGGCACGCCGTGGTCCCGGAAGGCCTGCATCAGCTGGAGATAGGTCTCCTCGGAGTACACGTAGAACCGGCTCCACCAGTTGCCCAGGGCGTACCGGGGCAGCAGGGGGACAGGGCCGGTGAGGCGGTAGAAGGCGTGGAGGCAGTCCTGGTAATCGTGGGAGTAGGCGAAGAGATAGAGATCGGTGATGCCCTCCCGCCGGGGCTCACACTCCAGTTCCGGGGTGAGGGTGGCGGTCTTGCTGTCCTCCAGGACCGCAAAGCCGCTGCGGGACATGAGCCCCGGCTCCAGGGGGATCGCCCCGTCCACATCGTCCAGGGTCCGGACGGTGCCGCCTAAATTTGTGGTGGGCTGCCCGTATACCCACCTTGTGGCGCCGGGGTCTGTGGGCTGCACCATCTCCGCCCGGAGGCCCTCCGGGGAGAAGGGCTGTCCATCGTAGAAGAGCCGCACGGCGCCGGTGTTCAGCTCGATCTCCCCGCTGTGCCGGGTAACGGTATAGGGTACCGGGGGAAAGTCCCGGCACAGCACCGTCTGAGTGGCGGCATCGGTATAGCGGCCTTGTGGGTCGTACTCCAGCCGCAGCAGCCGGTCTGTGAGCACGGTGATGCGCCAGGTGTCTCCCTGGATGATGTTTTCGGGCCGGGCCATGGGGCGTAAGTCTAATTGCATTCCGTCCAACTTGGATCGCCTCCTTGATGCAGTTGGATGTGTGTTGGTTGCCTGTGGTTTGCCTATGGTTTGTCTGCGGGTTGCCTCAGCAGGGTTTCATCCTGCAGGAGATGAGGTAGGACCCGCAGGGCGGCACCGTGAGGGTGCTGCCGTCTTCAGAGAAGGTGAGGGGCTGGCCGAAGAGATCCACTGGTCCCTCAGGGCCGATTGCCCCGATGTCCCCGAAGGGCAGGACCAGGTTCTCCGGGGCGGTGCCGTTGGACACGATGGCCACAAAGGCCTCCTCCCGGTTGAACCGGGCCAGGGCAAAGGCGTGCTCGCCCACCGCCAAAAACTTCATGCCGCCTCTCCGGAGAGCCGGGTGCTGGGCCCGTAGATGGGCCATGGTGTGGTAGAGCTGGTAGGCCGCGCCGTGCTCAAAGCCGCTGGCCCAGGGCATGGGCCACCGGCAGCCCTCGTTGTTCTTCTCATTGCCGCCCACCCAGGCCTCATCGCCGTAGTAGATGCTGGGGGCGCCGGGGAGCAGGAAGAGAAACAGCACGGCGCCCCGGTACTTCTCGGGGGTGATCCCCGGCCAGTTGTGCAGCCGGCTCACATCGTGGCTGTCGAAGAGGTTGAACTGGTTCTCCCGGAGCACCCAGGGCAGTTGGGCGAGATGGGTCATCACCCGGGCCTCCACATCGGATGCGGCCTGGGGGGAGGGAATGTCCCGGAGGACCGGGTGCCGCTCCAGGAAGAGATCCCGCTTGCCCAAAAACTGCCGGATCACCCGGCCGCAGCCGAAGTAGTTCATGGGGCTGTCCCACTCGTCTCCCTGGAGGTAGTCTGCGCAGTCCGCCCAGTCCTCCGCCAGGATGTACGCCTGGGGGTTCTCGGCCCGGATGGCGGCGCGGATCTCCGGCCAGACGGTGTGGCTCAGCTGGACGGTGTCATTCTTGGCCATCACATCCGCCACATCGAAGCGCCAGCCGTCTATGGAGTACGGGGGACGGAGCCATTTGCGGAGCACGGAGTCCGGACCGCGGTAGATGATGTCCCGGAGGGCATCGCTGGTGTAGTTTAAGGTGGGGAGGCTCCTGTTTCCCAGCCAGCAGGTGTATTCGTTGCCCTCGTGGAAGAAGTAGAAGGCACGCTCGGGGCTGTCCGGGTTGTGATATGCGCCCGTGGTGGTGGGGAAGAAGTCCCCGCCCATGTTGAACCACTTGTGGGCGGTGCCGGTGTGGTTGATGGAGATGTCCAGTATCACCTTCATGCCGAGGTCATGGGCGGCCTGGGTGAGGTCCGCCAGGGCCGCATCGCCGCCAAAGTGGGGGTCCACATGGAAGTAATCGATGCAGTCGTACTTATGGACGGTGGGGGCCATGAAGATGGGGTTGAGGTACAGCGCTGTTACACCCAGCTCCTTCAGGTACGGCAGCTTCTTCCGGATGCCCGGGAGGTCCCCGCCGAAGGAGTCCATGCACCGGCCCTCCGGATACTCCAGAGGGGTGTCTGTCCAGTGCATGTGGGTGCAGGGATAGCCGTCCATGGTGTACTCCCCGGTCTTCACGTCTGTGTCGGGGTCTCCATCGCAGAAGCGGTCCGGAAAGATCTGATAGAACACCGCGTCCTTCACCCAGGCGGGCTGGACGTAGTCTGTGAGGAGGGCGAAGTCCCAGGCGTTGCCGGGGGGATAGGAGAAGACGCCCCGCTGATTGTAGTAGTAGACCATGGTGGGGGTGGCGAGGAAGAACTGATAGCGCACCCGGGCCTGGTTCATGGGGAGGTCCGCCTCATAGTACCGGAGGCCCTGAGAGACCTCTTTGAGGCGCATCTTTTGTACCCGTTCGGAGCCGTTGTGGATCGAGCGGAGAAAGGCGTGCTGCACCGGGGAGTCGTCCAGTACCCGGAGCTTGATGGAGACCGTATCCCCCAGGTTGGGAGAGGGCTTGCTCACAAATTCCGGTGTGCCGTCTGAGTAGACACTTGAAATCCAGTTGTTCATAGGGGAAATCCCGCCTTTTCGTGGGCCGTGGATGTGCGGGAATGCCGCACGGACTTGCCAGGCAAATCTGCACTCAGTATAGGGGATGGCGGGGACGGCGTCAAGCAGAGAATGGGAGATTCGGGATGGAGGGGGAACAAGGCAAACACAACCGGGGCCGGAGCAGAAGGCGGGTGCAGACGTGAAAAAAGCCCGGGAGGCGAGCCCACTGGGCCCGCCTCCCGGGGGGTGTTCTGTGTTGTTTTGCCTGCCCCTCTTCAGAATCCCGCAGATTGGGTGTGCGGCGCTCAGGACAAGACCCGCTCGCAGAAATTCCGGAGCAGCGTGGCGATCTGCGCCCGGGTAACGGTCCCCTGGGGCAGGAGCATGTTGTTCTGATCGCCGTTGAAGAGCCCCACTGCGGTAGCCCAACGCATGGCAGGGACCGCCTCTCCGCTGACGCTGTCCCCATCGGAAAAGCTGGAGAGGTCCTTGTCCGCTGAGACCTGCAGCCCCTTCCACTGGGCGTATCGGTACAGGATTACGGCGATCTCCTCCCGGGCGAGGGTGTCGTTGGGGCCGAAGGTGCCGTCCCCGTATCCCTCTGCGATCCCGTTGGAGACGGCCCAGGAGACGGCGTCTTCACACCAGAGACCGGCGGGGATATCGCTGAAGGGGACCTGGGAGACAGCCGGCTGCCCCTCAATGTTGTACAGAATGGCGGCCACCATAGCCCGGGAGGTGGTGAGGTCCGGGGCAAAGGTGGTCTCCGAGGTGCCCTGCATGAGTCCGTGGGTATAGACGTATAGCGCCGCATCATAGAACCAGTCCTTCTGGGTGACATCGGAGAAGAGCTCCGTGACGCGGATCTGGAAGGTGACGTGGATATTCCCGGGAAGAGATACCTCTAACGTTCCAGTGCCCGGTGCAACTGCCGTCACCGTCCCGTCTGCGGTGTTGGCGCGGATGGCATCGCCGGTGCAGCGGCTGTCCTGGACGGGGATCAGGACCGCGGTACGGGCGCCGCCGAACTCCGTGTTCTCCACCAGAAAGGCGAGGGACTGGGTCTCGCCGGCCTTCATCTCGATCTCACCGTATGACGTCTCCACAGAGAGGTACTCATAGTTCACGGGGACGGACACCGCGGCGTTTTCGTCCTGGCGCTGGGTGTGCGGGGTGTTCGTCCCATCGCTGAAGTTCTGTGCCCAGTAGTATACCCCATTGGCGTAGAAGCAGCCCACGCCGATCCTCGTGAAGTCGCTGTCTATGATGTTCCCATAGTGTCCCGGGGAGTTGATCCAGCCCTGCATGACCTGGCTGGGGGTGCCGTACCCCGCGGCGATGTTCTCAGCCATCGTATAGTCCCATGCGGTGGGCGGGAAAAGGTCCATACAGCTTGTGCCGTTGGGCCGGGTGTGGGAATAATATATGGCGCACTCCGCCGCCCGCTGCATGGCCACGTCCATCAGCTCATCGTCTATCGCAAGGGGGGCCAGGCCCTTCTGTGCCCGCACCTCATTCACCTGCTCGATGACCTCATAGGCATAGGTGTAGATCTCCGTTCCCACAACCTGCACCACCACATCGCCGCCATCGGGATTGCCATACGCCGCAGAAGCAGCGCAAGGCACCCATGCCAGTACCATCACCAGCGCCAGCAGCAGCGATAAGGTGCGCTGTGTTCTCTGTCTCATTTTCCGTCTCTCCTCTCTTGTGCGGGCCGGACAATGGATGCCCGGCCTCGGTTCTGCCTCATCATACGCGCAGCGGGGAAAGCTGTCAAGGGAAAGTGGGTTCAGCACTTTTCGAACTCTCCACAGGTCCCTCCACATGGGATCCTCCGTGCCCGTGCTGCGGGTGGCAGCAAGCGTCCAACATTCATCTCCAGATCGGCAAAAAGCACCCTCGCGGGGATCTTTTCCCCGCGAGGGTGCTTTGCTGTCTGTCCTTGTCTTACTGCACCAGTACGGCTCTCTCTGGGTACGGGTAATGTAAGAATTTTGCCCGAGGGCAGCCCGCCAACGGGCTGTATGCTACCTTGGCATGGTGCAAAACTGACAAAAAAGTATACTTTTTTGTCAGTCCGATACTGCAAGATTATAGCAGGTCGGACGGTTCGATGCAAGGACAAAACCCACAAAAAAGCGCACTTTTCGGGCAGTAAAATAATGGAAATGTCCCCTGACAAAAAAGTATACTTTTTTGTCAGGGTGAGATGTGTGCGAGGGATCGAAGCCGTGGTGCCCGGGGAGCACTCTAACTGACTTCGAACTGCAGACATGGTTTTGCGATGCCATGGAAGGAAGTCTGGGGGTGTTGTCGTGCTGATTGTCATGTGGGATGAGGTCGAGACGGTGAAGCTGATCGACTCGTACTGGAAGATAGAAAGGAATAAGTCCCTGAAGGACAGTGAGATTCGCAGACTATCTGAGCTGTTCCGGAAATACGGCAAAGACCGGGGATATCCGGTGGATGTGAAGTACCGCAATACGAACGGCATTGGACTTCAACTGGAGGCTATTCGGGGGATTTACACGGCAAATCGGAAGGGCATACAGAAGGGCAGCAAGCTCTTCCGAGAGATGGTGCAGCTCCGAGAAACGGACCGTGAGGCTTTCGACAGAAAGTTGCAGGAGGCAAACAGGATTTTATGGGGGTACGCAAAGCCGTTGCCTTCCAATGAACCTGCATCTCCAAAGAAAGCGGTATCGCAAAATGGATCAGCCCCTTCCAGGGAACCGATCCCAGTCAAGGAACCGGTACCTGAGGAGCATCAGGCGCCAATTGCAGAGAAAACCGCTGCGGAGAAAGATCCTGCTCACGATCCCGATGTGGCCAAGTTCATGGCATTTATAGCCAAACGTGGGTACCAGTATGCACGGTCATACGTTCTTGGTCAGATGGACATAGTCAGCCGGTTTTGCGGGCTAAGCCAGGGAATGCTCAAAGTGACGGATATCGGTGTGATCAGCGCTGCGCGGAGAAAGCTGGAGACTGCGGGGTTTATCAGCCGGTACGGAGCGAAACAAGCCGCACTGACACGCGATCTGGTGGACCTGTACCGAACATTCCTTGAGAGTGAGAATGAGCAGCCACCGGAGGGACAGCCTGCTGAGACAGAGCATCACGCAAAGAGTTCGGTGCAGGAGAACGCTCCAACGAAAACTGAGAAGCCAGAGATGCGGCCGTCTGCAAGCACGCAGGAGCTGAGCGCCTTTGCCGTTTGGATGGAGAACAAGCTGAGATTCAACAGAAAACTGGTTGATCTGTACTGCTCTATCTTAACTGATTGTGTTCAATTTATCGAGACAAAAGGGCTCAAATTGCCCTTGCTGCAGGCGACACCGATGGAAGTCCAAGAGACGATGGATGCCTTACGAAGAAGGTACGATTTCGAGGAATTAAATCGGAAGGCAGGTAACCGATGCGGTGCAGCCCTGGCTCGGTATGCGAAGTTTCGGGAGGATGTCAGCAGAGGTGTTGCGCCAGAGCCGATGCTGCCAGGTAAGAATCCGCAGCAGAACGCAAAAACAGGGGGCGGCAGCGTGAAAGTCGAGACGCCAAAGGAAGTAGCAAAAGAAGTTGCTGCGGAGGAATCCACAACGGAGATCCCCGCCGCAAAGTCTCCTGATGAGAGACCGGCAGAGGAGCGTGTTGAAGAACCCCCGAAGCCGGAAACCTCTGATGAAGTTACCGATACGGACGGACCAACCGGGACTGCCCCTGAAACGGAGCCGCGCCCCGAGGAGATTCCTCCTGTGGACGCTACAGGGGATGCGGCAGCCCACAATGCTTCTGAGCAGAACGGTGAGCCTGAGGATCCCATATCCATTATGGGAGAGAGGGAACTTCTTCATGCCTTTAAACAGTGGGCGGTCCAGGAATGCAACTATGCGGTGCGCAGTGCGCAGTCCTACAGCTCCGCTATCAGGATGAGCGCCGTGTACATCCGCGAAAACGATTTGCCGCTGAAACTCTACGGAGCGGACGAGGAAGAGGCAAAGCGTACAGCGGAGCAGCTCATGAGCCGGCCAGACTACAGCCAGAGAGATCAGGCCCAGAGAAGGCGTTACAGCAGTGCCCTGCGGCTGTTCGCCAGATACTGTGCAAACCATAAGGTGTTGGTGCGGACGGAGGATACCGAGAGCAGCAAGGGCGTCAAGGAGAACCAGGACCCAAAGAAGGAAGAGAGCCAGGCGCCGATTCCACCAGAGAAAATGAGCCCCTGGGAGTCCTACGAGCAAGTACTCAAGAGTGGATTCTCCAATGGTGTCCGCAAGAATTCGGGCATGGCCCTGAGAAAGCTGCGCCGGACCTGGGAACAGCAGTTCGGCGAAGTCCTTGAGGACGAGGATGCAGCAATCTGCTATCAGCTTGCTGAACACTGCGTGGATACCGGCGAGCACTGGTATCTGGAGGAGCATCTGATCACCCCTGATGAGCTGGATCTGGTTTGTCAGCATATCGATGACCTGTTTGCCAGCGGGAAGAGCGTGGTCTACTACTCCTCTTTGTATCACGCAGTAGAGCAGGACATCAGCAACCCAATTCTCACCGAGAAGCAGTTCACCAAATGCCTGCAGGCTGCTTGCCGAGACCGCTACTGCTTTGCCGATGAGTACATCTCCAAGGATCCAACCGCAGTGGCGGACGTGGCGGCTGAAATCAGAGAGTTGCTGCTCTCTGCAGGTAAGGCCATTCCCGCAGACAAGATCAAGGCGGCCCTGTCCCATCTCCCGCCGGAGCGGGTGGCGCAGACGCTGGCCAGCCGGAAAGAGTTCATTGACGATGCTTCCAATGGGTACATCCTGGAATCTGCGGTGGATCTTCTGCCAGAGGATCTGAACCACGTCGCAGATGTCATCCAGGCGGAACTGGATGAGACGGGCTTCCTGGTTGCGCCCCGCCTCAGAAGGTTGCTCCGTGAGGTATATCCGGAGATCACCAACAGTCTGGACTACCTCTCAGACCTCGGCTTCCGCCGCGTGATTGCGCTGAAGCTGCAGGAGCGGTTCCAGTTCGGGGAGACGGTTATCACGCCGCTCGGCAGTGCCATGGACATGTCAGATGTGTTCGCGATGTTCTGCAGGAGACGCAAGTCGTTTTCCCTGGAAGAGCTGGACGAACTGATTCGAGACAGCGCCGTTCCGGTGATCTATTGGCCTGTGATCCACGCAAACTGTGTCAGAGTCAGCATGGATCAGTTTGTCTCCCTGGATGCTGTCAAGTGGGACATAGAGCACACGGATGCGGCGATTGAACTGTTCTGCCCAGGGGACTACATCGCGTTGAGCGATGTGTATGATTTCAGCGCCTTCCCCTATGTGGGGACGCAGTGGAACATCTATCTTCTGGAGCACTATGTGGCCGCTGTCAGCAAGAAATTCACGCTGATGCACAGCTCCTACGCCAAATACGGGGCCTATGGGGCAATCGTGCGAAGAGACGCCGATCTTGCCGAATTCGATGACGTTTTGGCGGACGTCCTGGCAAAGACAGATGCCCCTTTGGAAAAGAAGGCTTGCCTGGCCTTTCTGACTGAGCACGGCTATATCGCCAAGAAAAAGCTGTCTAAGATGGACGAGATCTTGTCCAAAGCCAAAATCGTCCGTGCAGAAGGGAAGTGACGGAAACCTTGTATTCCTATGAATGGGACCGTGAGACCGGCGGGTACCTTTTGAACAGCACCCCGCTGCTGTTCAGTAAGGAACCCCGCCCGGTCTACAGCCGCGAGCTGGATCTGTTCGGCTTTGACCGCTACTTCCAGTACGAGAGGAGCGATGACCGTCCCTACATGTGGGCAGAGGCGGCGCGGTACTGGTATCGCGGCCAGCTGATCGCCACCACCAAGGGCGGCTCCCTCTATGAGGCACCGGAACTGGCGCCGGATCCGGAGGCGCTCAAGAGCATCTCCGTGCTGCAGCCGGTGGATACCCTGCGGATGGTTCAGAAAAACCGGGGGATCATGGACAGCCTGGTGGCTGATACCATCAAGAACGTCTACAACACCTACTTTGCGTACAAAGACAAGGTGGATCTGTTCTACGTGGCCTTCAGCGGAGGCAAGGACAGTGTCGCGGTGTTGGACATCGTGCAGCGGGCTATCCCGCACAACGATTTTCTGGTGTTGTTCGGGGACACCCAGATGGAGTTCTCGGATACCTACGCCGTGGTGGAGAAGACCAAAGCGGACTGTGCAGAGAAGGGCATTCGCTTCCTGACGGCCCGCTCTGCCCTGACGCCGGCGTATACCTGGGACAAGATCGGACCGCCTGCCCAGAAGATGCGCTGGTGCTGCAGCGTCCACAAGACGGCACCGCAGATCATTCTGCTCCGGGAGTACATGCAGAACCCCCACTTCCGCGGCATGGCCGTGATGGGGGTGCGCGGGGATGAGAGTGTGACCCGCAGCAAGTACGAGGAGATCAACCTGGGGACCAAGCACCGCGGCCAGTACGACTACTACCCCATCTTGCGGTGGAACTCTGCGGAGCTGTTCCTGTACCTCTATCAGCAGGGCTTGCCGCTGAACAAGACCTATATCCGCGGGAACAACCGGGCGGGCTGCCTGGTGTGTCCCATGGCTTCTGAGAAGGGCTCCTGGGTCCGGGAACAGCTGTATGGCTGCGACAAGGACACCGAGCACTCCACGCGGTTCTTCCAGAACATGATTCTGGAGAAGACGGTGGCTCATGCGCTGCCGCCCCAGGGGCAGCGGGAGTTCATGGAGGTGGAGGCCTGGAAATCCCGCCATGACGGCAGGAAGCTCTTCCATCCGGATGTGGCGTACAAAGACGAAGGGAAGAATGGGGCGCAGATCATCACCATCCAGCGGATGAGCACCGACTGGAAAGAGTGGATCAAGACCTTGGGGGAAGTCGTATACCAGGGCACAGATACCGTGCGGGTCTGCTTCCATCAGACCTGGTTCCTGGTGCGCTATGAGGCGTGCGGCGAGGGCGTTCAGTTCCGCATCGCCACGAACAACTCCAAGGATGAGATCCTGTTCATTGCCGCTTTTAAGAACATTGCACGAAAGTCCGCATACTGCATCGGCTGTCAGGTATGCGAGGCAAACTGCCCGAACGGGTACATTCAATTTCAGGATGGCAATGTCCATGTGGATGACAGATGCGTGCACTGTATGCTGTGCCACAAGGTGGCATCCACCAGCTGTTGGGTGGCCGAATCACACAGATTGCCGAAGGAGGAGACCGGCGTGACAAAAAGCGTAGATCGTTATAAGACACTGGGCGTCCGCTACGACTGGGTCAAGGAGTACTTTGAGAGGCGGGACGACTTCTGGGAGAAGAATTCCCTGGGCACCATGATGCTCAATCCCCTGAAAGCGTTCCTGGCGGACACCGATGTGTGCGTGAAGGGGAAGATGACTCCATTTGGCGAGCTTGTCGCCGGAATGGGAATCGACACGGAGGCCGCCTGGGCGCTGATGCTCTGCAACGGCGTGTACTCCTCGGAGCTCAACTGGTGGGTGCGCAACATCCTCTTCAAGCACCCGTACACCCAGGCGGATATCCTGGCCCTCCTGACGGACGATGTCCCGTCCGAGCAGTCTCGGAAAAACGTGGTTTCGGCCATGAAGAACATCTGCACCAGCAACCGCATTTTCGAGGAGATCGGCCTTGGCACCTGCGAAATCGAGACGAAAGGGCATGCCAAATTCCTGATTTCGCTGACCCGCACTCCCTGGGAGCACCCGGACCCGAAGGTCATCCTGTACTCCCTGTACCGGTTTGCGGAGGCCTGTGAGGGATACTATCTCTTCACCCTGCACGACCTGATGGACCGCACGGCGGAGCGGGCTGGAGTCAGCCCCACGGACATCTTCGGCCTGAGCACCGAGACCATGGAACAGCTGCTCAACGGCCTCAGCATCAACTATCCGGACTTCATCGCCTGCTCGTTCAAGATGGATCTGGACAGCATCTCCCTGTCTCAGGATAAGACAGCGGCGGATGTGCTGGCGCTCTTCCACTGAGAAAGGAGGAAACCATGGCGGATCTGTATCGAGACTACTTTGACATCGATCCGGAGTTCTTTCCGGCGGTGAATGACAGCGTCATCGCGCAGCACCCCAACCTCTGGGAGAAGTTCTATCCCCACGAGACCTTCGTGAAGCTTCTGCGGGATCTCATCAGCTGCGTCAGCCACAAGCAGCACCTGTCTGTCTGGGTGGAGGGGGAGTACGGCACCGGCAAGTCCCACGCGGTGCTCACCCTGAAGCGCCTCCTGGAGGCGGATGACGACACCACCAAGGGCTACTTTGACCGCTTCCCGGACCTTCTGGGCAACGACCTGTACAACAAGCTGTACTCCCTGAAGCACCAGGGAAAGATCCTGGTGGTGCATCGGTATGCCTCCTCGGACATCAACAACGAGGAAAACCTGCTGTTCGATGTGCAGGACAGCATCGTAAAGGCGCTGCGGAAGAATGGCTATGAGGAGGGCAGCGCGGCACTGCGCACCTCGGCGATCCAGTGGCTCAGCGACACCCACAACAGGGACTACTTCAACGGCCTCATGAAGGAGACGTATGCGAAAGTCTTCGGCGGGGACGATGTGGACAGCCTCATTCAGAAGCTCAGCACATTTCAGGGGATCTCCCTCACTGAGACCATGGCCAATGTCATGCTGGTGGCGAAAGAGCGGGGCATCCACATGCTCTCCCTGACGAGGAATGACCTGCAGGACTGGATCCGCTCGGTGATCCAGATCAACCAGCTGTATGCCATCGTGTTCATCTGGGATGAGTTCACGGATTTCTTCCGCAACAACCTGACCAGGCTCTCCGGCCTGCAGGCCCTGGTGGAGATGTCTGCGGCGGACAACTTCTACCTGATCCCCGTGACCCACAACGTGGCCAACCTCTTCCCGGCGAAGGACAAGGACTGGAACGTGATCAGCCAGCGCTTTGTGCAGCCCTTCTGCAACATCCGGCTGCCGGACAACATGGCCTTCAAGCTGATGGGCAAGGCGATGGATAAGAAGAAGGATCCCGTCCTGATGGCAGAGTGGGCAGCGGACCGCGATGAGCTCTATGAGCGCACCAAAGACGCCCGGAATGTGGTGAAGAAAAAGGCGAACATCCAGGACAAGGAACTGCAGGATGTGCTGCCGCTGCACCCCTATGCGGCCCTGCTGCTGAAGAACATGGCCAGCTACTATGCGGGCGATGTGCGCAGCATGTTCGACTTCCTGGTAAACGATGCCGACACCGATATCCGCGGATTCCGCTGGTTCATAGACAACTACGGGCCGTATGGTGCCGCAGACGGCAGCAGCGATAACCCGCTTCTCACGGTGGACATGCTGTGGGACTTCTTCTACGAGAAGGGAAAGGAATTGCTGGAGAACGATGTCCGTCGGGTGCTGGACAACTTCGGGCAGGCGCAGAACCTGATCGGAGATGAACCCCGGATTTTCAAGGCGGTGCTGCTGATGCAGGCCATCTACGAGCGGACCGGTTCTACGGTGGAGGAGCTGGCCCCCAGCGAGAAGAACATCGAGTTCGCCTTCATGGGATCGGACCTGGAGGAAGGGCAGCCCAAGAAGATCGCAGAGAGCCTCGTCCGGAAGAGCGTTCTCTATCAGCCGCCGGGAACCCAGCTGTACAAGGCGATGACTCCGACACCAGATCCCATCCCCACATTGGAGTACCCCTTTGCCGGCCTGGTGGAGGAGGCAGAGGTGGCGAGTATCGTCACGCCGAAAGATGCGCTGGGCCTGCGCTATCACATGACAGTGGTCTCCGATCCGGACCGCATGGAGGTTCAGCTGAAAGGGATCATCAACGGAGACCCGGACAACCGGATCCACGCGGTGGTTGCCTTTGCCAAGAATTCGCTGGATGCCTATGAGATGGGAAAGGCAATCCAGAAGTATGTCTTGGAGGAGCGATTCCAATCTCTGGTGTTTATCAATGCCACCCTGGTGCCAATGGGAGACGACCAGTATCAGCAGGTCTGCGATTCCAAGTCCAAGTATGAGCACTGGCTGAAGCAGAAAAAGGACATGGCAAGCCAGTACGGGGCAAATGTGAAAACGCTTCTGGGCAAGTGGAACAAGAGCATCTCCCAGGGCGACTTCATCCTCTACTGGGACGGCTTCCAGAGCGGACTTCGCGTATCCTCTTTGAGCGCCATGTTCGCCAAACTGGGGGAGATCAACCTCCAGCGGTACCCGATTTCCCTGGAGTCCTTTGCGGACCATGCAACAACAACGGTGTGGTCTGTCGGCTACTACAAGTCCAGCGCTCTTTATGGAGCTGGGTCAAAGGCGCTGTCCCAGTTGGCGAGTGCTCCAAAAGATCTCGGGGAAGCCTGGACCACAGAGCGGTATTGGGAGGTCTATCCGCTGCTCCCGATCTCCAGGATCAAGCGCAGTGTGGACGCCCTGATCGAGAAGAGCTTCCAGGAGGGAACCAACATCTCCATCCGGGAGATCTACGAGTTCCTGTACGAGAAACCCTATGGGTTCATGATCTGTGCCCAGACGGCATTCATGTTGGGGTTCCTGCTGAAGGAGTATGCGGACGGCTCCTATACCTGCACGGACACCATCAAGTCCGAAAAGCTCACCGTAGACAAGCTGGCAGCCATTATCGAGGAGTACATGAAGAACCGGCAGACGCCGTCTCTGAAGTACAAGGACAAGTACATCGCCAAGATCACAGAGGAGATCCAGGCCTTCCAAAAGGCGTCCGCCGTGGTCTTTGACCGCCCCATCACCGTGTACACGGTGGAGGACATCCGGGAGACCGTGGTGCGTGCGTCCATGAAGCGCTTCACCTTCCCGGTGTGGTACCTGAAGTATGCCCTAGACGGCGTGCCCTTCCAAAACCAAGTCTCCGCTGTGCGGCAGCTCGTTGATCTGTATACCGCCCTTGCCAACAGCGGCAATGCCGGTGGAAGAACGGACACGGAGATCGCCTCGGACATCGGCCGGCTGTGCATGGACAGCCCGGGACTGGCGGAGGATCTGGCCTCCGTGCTGAACGATGCGAAAGTGATCGAGGGCATGAAGAACTACCTGGCCACCTTCGATGACAACATTCTGCCAACCCTGGGGAACAAGGTGGGCGATGACGGCAAGTACATGAACTGCCTCAAGGCCCGGTTTGGCAGCGTGGACGATGCCAACTGGCTGTGGATGAAGGAGACCGGAGACGAGCAGATCCGCGGCGTCATCCGGGAGTATCAGATCATCGATGCCAGCAACCAGATTATCCGGAAGAGCAAGTCCTACGGGGAGTGCATCTATGAGTGGTGCAACACCTGCAACGGGATCCACGTCTCCTACCTGTACGCGTTGAACGAGTGGGACGATCTGGGCCCCTTCATGGAGATGCTCTACAACATCAAGAAGCGCGGGGAACTCCCGCAGAACCAGCAGGAGAAGTTCCTGCAGCTGCTCTCCGAGAAGGGGGAGGCCTTCCGGCAGTTTGCCGCACATCAGGAGCCGATCTTTGCCAGGGCGTGCAGCTACATGCTGGAGGGGTTGGATCAGGACTCCGTTCACGAGGTGTATCAACTGCTCACGGATCAGGATCTCTTCACGGCGGAAAAGAAGTACTACCAGAAGCAGGTACAGGCAACGGTGCAGGCCTGGAAGGACAGCCAGGTGGGGGCGCAGCTTCTGAAGCTGTGGAAGGACAGCACCAATACCGATTCCCCGAGAGCCTGGTCCCAGAAGTACACCATGCCTATCCTGTGTATGGTGGACGAGACGATGGACGAACTCACGGCCAAGGCGGCCTTTGACACCATCAATGCCGTAGCGAAAAAAGGAAAGCCCAGCGGCAGCGATATTGAGAGGGCACTTTCCTTCCTCCAGACCAATGGGGCGCTCTTGAGGCGGCTTGAGGACCACAACCAGCGGGAGGAGGCCTTCCGGCGGCGCATCCTGGGTCCGTACGATGTCTTGCTCCGCAATGTGGACGAGGTGCAGGCGGAACTGAAGAAGAAGCTGCATGTGGATCCCTATGATTGGCTGAGTGTGCAAAAGCTGCAAAAGGCCTTGGAGGACAAGGCGCAGTTCGAGTACACGGACAACGGCGCCGATCGGGCATCTGCCAAGATCGACCAGATGGATGCCGCCGAGGCCAAGCGCTATCTCAAGAACCTGATTGAAGAGGACATGGCTGTGGGAATTGCGATCCTGCGGGACAAGAGGTGACCGGCCGTGAACATGGACAGCATGATCGGCCGGGTGGAACAGTATCTGAGCCATTCGAATGACACCCGGCCGAGGATTGTGAACCTGCAGCAAACCGAGCAGGTGAACGCGTTCCGCGGGCACTTCAGCCTGGGAAATGCCGCGATCCGGACCCCGCAGGATTGCTGTGCCCCGGATGAGGACCTTCAGGTGGATCAGCTCTTCTACGCTCTTTCGCAGGAGCAGGGACAGATCATCCTGATGGGGGTTACCGCCCAGCTGAAGTTGAAGGGACGGACTGCTTTGCAGCAGTTCCTCCGGACGTTTGCCACGATGTCTTTCCAGAGCGCCAGGGTTGTGCTGGTCTGCTACCAGTGCGAAGAGCTGCTGCACTTTCCAGACAAACGGCTGCAAAAACTGGTGTATCTGGCGGATGGCGATCCGGAGACCCTCCCGAAGGTCTGCTTTGTGGGGGCGGATGTGCCCGCATTGAAAGGGATCAAGACGCTCCAGGGCATTGAGGAGTTGGGCTTCTGGGCGGAGACGCTGGGGACCAAGACGCTGTATGTGCAGACCAAGCGGCGCATGGCAGATTATCCGTGGTCTGTCTATATCACGGAGGAAATCCCGGATGCCTACGCGGCCCTTTGCCGGCTGGATCCCGCCACAGGACAGCTGGCTCAAAGCAGCGGGACGCCGGATCAATGGTCTTATGCGCTGAAGACCGTCTCGGAGGCGGGGGACTGGAGCGCCTATGTGCAAAGGTCCTTCGGCAGCATCCACGCGCTGGACAGCCTGGCAGGAAAATGGGTCACCCTGGACAACTCGAGGCGGTGGCTCGCCTTCCAGGTGATGAAACTCTTTGGGGCGGGGAAGAACTGGTGCCTCAATCAGGCGCTGCAGAAGGCGAAATCCCTGGAAGAACTGGTGCCGCAGCTGTACCGGTGCATCTTGACGGAGGACTGGCAATCGGAACCCTTCCGCCAGCGCTATCAGGAGCGGAAAGACCTGCTGCGCATGATGGCAGCGGGCGAGCATGAGACGGAGGCGCGGCACTACGTCTCCCTGACAAAGCAGTTTCAGAGAGAGGCGCTCCATTACTTGACGGATGGCTCCCGCGTGGAGCGAGAGGCCATCATAGATCACCTCGCAGCCTATGGGAGCACCTATACCCAGCAGGAACTCTACGCCATTCTCTCTGTGGTCTATCCGGACTTGGCGGCGTATCTCTCTGATTACCCCTTCCCGGACCTGGATTGGCTGGCAGCGTATTTCAGGGAGTACCGCTACTCCAAGGTGAACAACCAGATCTCAGAACCCTTGCGGCAGCTGGCAGATGCCCAGGCCAGGGACAGGGATTTCCTGAAACTGCCGACACGGATCTCTTTGGTGGACAAGGTCCCGCAGAAGGGCACGTTTCTCTACTTTGTGGACGCCATGGGGGCGGAGTTTATCCCCTACATCGCGCAGAAGTGCCGGCAATATGGGTTGGCGTGCTCTGTGCGGATCGCCCACTGTGAGCTGCCCTCCCTGACGCGCTTCAACAAGGAATTCTTTGAGCAGTATCCGGAAGGACAAAGGCAAAAAGTTTGAGGCAGTGCTGTTGATATCCCAGCCGCGATATAATACCGATATTTAGACTTTATAGCAACGCTGAGTGGGAATT
>CANRFN010000108.1 GCA_947629915.1 uncultured Oscillospiraceae bacterium
AAGTGTCCCCAAAATCCGGCATTTTCCCCTCAAATAGCGTGGCGTCCGTGGTGCAGCACACTACGTCGCTTCACAGCAACTACCCCGCACCCCTGAAGGACTATGGCGGCGAGATTCTGCTGGTGGGGGTCTCGTACCATCCCAAAAGCCACGAACACAAGTGCGTCATCGAAGCAATGGATACCAGCACAGAGGCAGAACCAAAGCCATAGCGCAAGCACAAGCCCCAGGACAGATTCTGTCCTGGGGCTTGTGCATAGAGGGGATTTCCCTGCTGTTCAGATATGCCTGGGACGCTGAGAACGCCGCGTTCTTCCCGGCCTTACGCCATGAAGGCCAGCATCTCCTCCAGCCAGCCGCTGGCGGAGGTGCCGTCCCCCAGGCCGCAGCCGTGGCCACCGGTGGGATAGAGCTTCATGAGATGGGGTACCCCCGCCTTCTCCAGGGCGGCATCCATCCATCTGGAGTT
The DNA here is from genome assembly GCA_947629915.1 of uncultured Oscillospiraceae bacterium. GTDB lineage: Bacteria > Bacillota > Clostridia > Oscillospirales > Oscillospiraceae > Enterenecus. The sequence continues at coordinate 470 of CANRFN010000108.1, forward strand.
GTCCACCGGCACCAGTTCATCGTCCTCGCAGGCCCAGACAAAGGTCTTGGGGTAGCCGGGCCGCACCTGTCTCTCGATAGACAGCTTCTCCCGGAGGGATTCCTCTCCACCGGTGAGGTTGCCGAAGCAGACCTCGTCCTCCATGCAGCTCACCAAGGCATAGCTCAGGCAGATCATGTCCGGCCGCATGGGGATGTTCTGATACTTCTCCCAGAGGACCGGTACCTCCTGCTGCAGATCTGCCATCATGGCGCTCTCGATCTCCTCATACCAGGCGCCGTAGGAGGCACAGAGATGACCGCCGGCGGAGTACCCCATCACCATCAGCCGGTTGGGGTCTGCCCCGTACCGGTCTGCGTTGGCCCGGACGTACTTCACCGCCAGGGCCAGGTCCTTTGCCGGCTCCGGCCAGTGGTTGGGAGAGAGGCGGTAGTTCAGGACAAAAGCACGCCAGCCGGCAGCCTCCATCCGCTTGGCCACCGTATAGCCCTCGTTCTCCCGGGCAAGCGAGACATAGGCGCCGCCGGGGCAGATGATCACGGCGGGCAGGGGCTTCTCGGGCAGGTCCCGGTTCAATACCAGAAGGGATGTGGAGGACTTGTCGTTGGCGGAGTAGTCCGGCACATAGCCCTCCGTCTCCTCTCCCCACAGGGGGACAAAGCGGACATCGGGCGAGGTGAACATCTCCTCCGCCCCGTTGGCCGCCCGGACCATGGCCGCGGCGCCGAAGGGCATGCCCCAGGGCATCTTCACGGTCTCCCCCACCTCTTGCAAGGGATGGGTCCACAGGTCTTTGGGCACAAACTGGAGTAGATCCGTTGGGAAGAAAGCGTCCAGACGACAGCCCACATTGGGATCGCTCAGGATGGACTGGATGCTGTCCTGCAGGGTAAATGGCATGGCAATGTACCTCCTCGGGGATGTAGTTTCAGCGATTTCATGGGGCCTAATCAGAGTATAGGCCGTATCGCTTAACTCTGCTTCTGTGGGTATGATAGCCCTTCTCCTGGGATCTTGCCTCCCCTGGGTTGCAATTGTCCATGCCTGTTTTTGCTCTCTGCGCCCTAACCTGGAAGCAGTGCAAAAATCGTATGTTGGATTTTGCGCCGCTACCGTTGCACTGTCCGGCGCAGCAACGCCATACGATGCTCTATTCAGTTTTGTCTCAATATCTGTATAGGTTTATTCCTTTACAGCAATTTCGCCTCCCAACAGGACCTTCTAGGATCTCCGAGACCCTGTTGGAGCCCCTTCACGCCAGACTTTTCTCGTACTCCGCCAGCACGCCGCCGCCCTCCAGCACCTGTCCGTCTACCTTGCGCAGGCCCAGAGGCTGCAGCACGGCGTCCACGTCCTCCGGTGCGGCATAGAGCTGGACCCTCCGCAGCAGGTCCAGTCCCTCCTGCCGGGAGATGTGGAAGAGGGCAAACAGGTCTTGGTACTTCTCATATCCACTGGACGCCATGGTGAGCACCATTCTCCCGCCGGGCGCCAGCACCCGCACCGCCTCCCGCAAAATGGTGGGGACCTCCCGGCACTCGTTCAGGCCGTTGAGGCAGCACACCGCTGAGAAGCTGTTCTCCGGGAAGGGCAGCTGCCACAGGCTGCAGCACACCCCCAGCAGCCGGACCCCATAGTACCGGCCGATGGCGTCCGCGTTCTTGGCGCAGAGGAAGTCGATGTCCACGCCGAGCATGCTGTCCGCCTCCCGCATCTTTTCGGCCACCGCACAGGTTCCCCCGCCCGCCCCTACGGTGAGCTCCAGGATCCGCTGCGGGGCGTCTCCCAGGACCCGCTGCGCGTAGTCCTCCAGCCAGCGGCTTCGGGGCCGGTGTGCCAGGTCCCGGCCCCGCACCTCTCCGGCAAAGCAAAAGGCCCGGTCCATATCCTCCGGGGGCAGTTCGGCCATAGACGGGCTGTGTCCTGCCACCCAGATGGGACGCCCGCATTCCCGGTACCGCTCAATGCGCCGGCAGAAGTCCTCTTTGCCACGGATCGTGGACTGATACCAGGCATCCCGCGCCGCCTCGTATGCGGCATGATTTTGGGCGCTAGGCCTGTACGCCTCCAGAAGGCGCTGAAAGGCCTCCTGCAGCAGGGGAATCTCCTCCCAGTACAGCACCTCCTGCAGTCCCAGAAAGATCATGTTGCACCTCCGTCTGTGTTTCTCCGGCCCGCCGCCAGCTTTTCCCGCAGCAATCCACTGCGCAGGTTCCTCCGCCGCTTTGGATACCTGCATCTTTCTTCAAAACGGCTCCGTAGTCCAGCAGATTCCCGCTGCGGTCAGTCTGCCTCACCGCTGGCATTGGCCTGTTCCGCCGCCCGCTTCTCCCGCAGCAGGGTCTCGATGCTCTTGGGGCGGCCCGCCGGCAGCTTCTCCGGCAGCTCGATCCCCGCGGCCTTGCACGCCTCCCGGTATTCCCGCATTCGCTCCTCTTTCGTCAGGGGCTGAGCCTTTTTGGACCCGGCGGGCTCTCTCTTGGCCGGCTGTGCCCGTTTCCCGCCCCGCTTCTGCGGCGCAGGCTTTTGGTTCTTGGATGTCTGTTCCGGCTCTGCATCCAGCTCCGATGGATCCGGCAACGCCTGAAGGTCTCCTCCAACGGGCTTTCCCTGGTACAGTAGCTGCTGTTTCTCAGCCTTCTTCGGCTTGTTGCTCTCCGGTTCTGTGAATGTCCGGGCGGCCGGTTTGGACACTCTCCCCTCTTCCGCGTCATAGAGCAGGTCCAGAAGCGGCTGCAGAGCGTGGATCTGGCTTTCCGTGACACCGCACTTCTCCAGCAGAACCCATGCCTCATCGGGCTCGTCTCCATCGTACTGATACCGTTTCCCACATCTGAGGTATACCACGTCTCGGAGGTCCGCCACTGCATCTGCCTCCTCCACCCTGGCCCTCTCGCAGGCCTTTTCCACCACACTGCCCAGGATGGCGGAGAGGAAGCACTGGAAGAGCCCGCTGGACACGCTGTCCTCTGTCTGAGACTCTCCCCGGATCTGCGCCTGGAAGTCCGAGAGCGCATTCCCGGACGCCTCGCGGACGCGGAACGTATCATCGAACTCTTCCGCGGTCTTTTCAGACTGGCTGCAGATGCAGCGGTATCCCTGGACATCCACAACCGCCTGCAACACTGGAAAGTCTTTCTCCAGTTTGCCGTTCTCCATCTTCAGGAATGGTCTGCACTTGTCCGGGATGGACGGCACCTCTCCCGCTTCGATTGCCCGATTGCCCCTCTCTGCGGCTCGGAACACCGCTTCGATCAGATCCATAGCCCGCTTTGTCCCTTGCAGGGAGTGATACAGGATGGCGATGGTCCCCCGCAAGTCGGAGTCATCCACCAGTTTTTTATCGGACACCGCGGTTCCAAACATGTAGCCTCTGGAGAGCGCATACCGCACACTTTCCCGCACTGCCTTCCCGTATTCCCCGTTCACCTCCTGATAGCCGCAGGACTCCTGTGCCATCTGGACATAGAAGTCCACCGGCTGCGCCGCCAGTGCCTCCAAGGAGGCCTTGGTACAGAACGCCTGGTCTGCCAGGATCCCTTTTACCTGCAGGCCAAAGTACTTCAGATACGCCAGGAGCTTTTCCAGCATCTTGGGGTCTATCTCCCGGTCTTCCGTCCAGAAATAGGTGACGGGCAGCCCCCGGTGTCTTCCCTCTGCGGCCAGAATCCAGTACACCGTGCGGCATCTGCCGGAAGCGCCTGGTCTCTCCTCATCGCCCGGCTCCAGGATAAGCCGATCCACACTGATGCACACATTGCGGATGTGCAATTGCCGGCAGCGCTGAAACCAGAGTCCCCGGAAGGCGGCATTTTTCTCCTCCATCGCCTCCCCCAGGACGGTTCGATACCAGCGGTCCTTGTACCGGTCCAGGGAGAAGGTGAGAACCTCGTAGATATCCTCTGGGTCCAGGTTGGAGCTTGCGATCAGGTCCTCCATGCAGCAGTCCATCAGGCCGTTGGCGATCTCCGGCCCATGGGTGTCCAGCAAGATCGGGTAGAGCCCCGTTCTCTCTCCCACAGTCTGGAGCAGCGCCAGGTAGCCCACATGGACCCGGAACAGGTGGGCCCTCGGATAGCCCCTCGGCAGCTTCCACTTCGCAGCTTCCGGAATCCGTTGGAAATACCCCTGATTGGGATACATGTAGCCCTCTCGGGACACCATCCCCACAAGGGTCTTCTCGGTGCGCCCCAGAATGCGCCGTACGATCTGCACCCGATCCCCTGCCACATGGGTTCCCTCCGGGATGGGCACCTCGAGATCTCGATACACCATGCTCTCTCACCTCAACTCGCCAGAGGAATGTCTCTGGACGTCTTTGCTACGCTGTATTATGCAGCAAGGAAAGCGGTTTGTCCACAAGAAAGTGCAGCGTGCGCCAGGACCTTTGCCATGGTCCAGACACTCTCTGGCTGTCCCTCCCCCATCGTGTATCGAAAGCCCTCAATAAGCAGGCAGGCAGAGCGCACGCGGCGCTCTGCCTGTCTCAAAAGGGAAGTATTTTAGAGTCTGTATAGTTATTTGCCTTTACAGTATTCACAGAACATACCGGCCAATTCAGGGGCCTGCCCACATACCGCCTGCTCCCCGCAGAGCCCGAGGTCCCTCTGTCCCTGTTTCTCCGCCGGATTCCGCTCCTGAAAGAGGCCGAACTGGGGGTAGAAGGAGAGCGGCACGGAGAAATCAGGCGGGCCGTTGCGGTTCTTGAGATTCGCAAGTTCCATCTCTCACGGCACCACAGTATATGCCGCCTGCACTGCCGCTCTCCTCTCCTCTACGCGCATCTCCCGGAGCGCCGGATCCGAGAGGCAGGCGGACTGCAGCACAAAGACGCTGCTGGCGAGGTCTATGAGCTGGCTGTCCTCCGGGAAGGCCGTGAGATCGGCGGGGATACAGCACGGGGGCAGCCAAAAACGCAGACAGGCAGAGCTCATATAGCGTCCTGCCTGTCTTTCATAACCTTATATCGCTGCACATGTAAAGTGTCTTCCCTATACAGCTATTTTCCAATGCAAAAGCGGGAATACACGGTTCTCCCGTCCATGAGTTCCGCGTTTCCCGCCGCACATGGACACGCCTCTCCGCCGTGCCCTGCCCATCAACTTGTATCTCAGTTTCCTGCCTCCGCCGCTTCCAGCAGCGACAGGTTCGTATGGCACCACCTATGTACTCTTCTGGTCTCACCACTGCGAGCAGCCATCATACCAGAACAGGAACTGTCCCCGCTCAGGCCTTGGTCTTGGCCTTCTCTGTGAGCACCAGAGCGCAGATCCGCTTCAGCGCCGGGGTGCCGCCGCCAAACTTCCGCCGGGACAGGCCGTCCCAGATCCTGGTTTTGTTGCGGAAGCGGAGCTCCTCGCTGTAGTTCACGCTCGTCAATTCCGGGGTCTTCTCCCACACGGGGAGGAAGTCCCCCGCCTCCTCCAAAGCGGCCACCGTGCGCCGTACCCCGGTGCGCACGGGGAGCCGGAGGGGATACACCATCTGCTCTGCCGGGATGTCTGTCTCGGGGAAGGCGGTGCGGAAGTACTGGTGGGCCTTGCGGAGCCACGCCAAAGAAGCGGCACTGTGGGGCCGGAAGTTGCAGTAGAGCTCAAACCGGTTCACGCCGTTGGTGAAGAAGGAGTCCAGATAGGCCACCAATCCGTCCGGGCGATACCAGATGGTCTCCTTCTCCTCCGAGCCATCTGATCTCCGGCAGTCCATCCAGCCCAGCGCAAACCCCATGGACTCCAGGACAGCGGCGGTCTCATCGAAGCTGGCGTTGTAATGGTTGTCTTGGACATCTTCGTCCGCCTGCCGCTTCATCTCCCCCAGGACATCTGCAATCTGGAACAGGAATTGCTCATCTTCCGCATCGAAGTACTCCAGTTCCTTACCCAGGGCGATCTCCGCCAGCAGATCTGGCTCCAGTTTGTGCACTGCAATCGAGCGCCTCATCTTGGCATCCAGCATAAGGTATCTCTCTCCTCTCTGCGGGACTGAGGGCCTGTCCCGCCCGCCAGGATCTGATGGCCCTTCTCAGGCCCGCTTCGGTATCAACTCTGCCGCTGGCAGCAGCACCAGCACCCCGTCCATCTCCCAGGCGTATACTTCCTGGCGCAGCGTGGGATGCGCCCACCCGATCCACTGGCGGAACACCTGCTCCAGCGCAGCCGGCGCCTCCACAAAGACGGTGATCTGCAGCTCCGGGTACCGCCGGCCCTGGAAGTTGCCAAAGGCCTCCGTCTCATACCAGCCAGTTACCCCGATGGCCCCCAGCCGGCGGGTGAGGTCCGGCAGGACGGCCTGCAGGTCCGCATCGTGGAGCTGCGCCCCGTCCCAGTACTGTCTGGGGATGTGGAGCACCGCCCTGTGCCCGATCACCTGGCCCATCCGCTCACCGCCTCTTCCAGTTGCTGCGGGGATCTTACCACACCAGGCAGGGGGCCGTCAACGACCAACTGCGCCGGATCCCGGAAATGCAACGCATTTTCTCTGCCCGAAGAGCCCAGAAAACGCCCCATCTCCACCCCTTTCCAGGGCAGGTAAAAAGCACCTCCCAGGCAGTTTCAATGGGTCTGCCGGGGAGGTCCGCTACTTCTGGGGCTGCAAGGTGAGCTGGTCACCGGCCACAGCGAGGCACAGGGTGTCCCCCTTGCCCACCGCCTGGCTGAGCAGCAGATCCGCCGCCGGCTGCTCCACGTAGCGCCGCACCGCCCGGCGGATGGGTCTGGCCCCCTGCTCCCGCTCCTTTCCGGGATCCGCCAGCCGGCGCAGTGCATCCTGAGATGCCTCCAGGGATACCCCCATACCGGAGAGCCGCCCCCGCACGCTGTCCAGCATCCGCCCGGCGATGGAGACGAGGTCATCCTCCTCCAGGCGATGGAAAAAGATCACATCGTCCAGGCGGTTCAAAAACTCCGGCTTGAACCGCGCCCGCAGCTCCTCCATCACCGCCTCCTGCCGCAAGGTCTCCCGCTCACCGCCGGCAAATCCCAGCGGCGGCGCCTGGCTCAGCAGCCTCCTGGCCCCAATATTAGAGGTGAGGACGATTACGGTGTTGCAGAAGTCCGCCCGTCTTCCCTGGCCATCGGTGAGGCGGCCGTCCTCCATCACCTGCAGCAGGATGTTCTGCATCTCCTCGTGGGCCTTCTCGATCTCATCGAAGAGCACCACAGACCAGGGGTGGCGGCGCACCTGCTCCGTGAGCTGGCCGCCCTCCTCATGGCCCACGTATCCCGGGGGAGAGCCCACGAGACGGGACACCGCGTGCTTCTCCATATACTCGGACATGTCGAAGCGGAGTAAAGCCTCCTCGCTGCCGAACAGTGATGCCGCCAAAGCTCTACAGAGCTCTGTCTTTCCCACCCCGGTTGGCCCCAGAAAAAGAAACACCCCCGCCGGCCGGTTGGGCTCTTTCAGCCCCACCCGGCCCCTCCGGATGGCGGCCGCCACGGCGGAGACGGCCCGGTCCTGTCCCACCACGCGCTCGTGGAGGGACTTCTCCAGTTCCAGAAGGCGCTGGGCCTCTCCCCGGGTGATGGTCTCCAGGGGGATCCCCGTCCACTGCGAGAGCACCGCCGCCACCTGCTCCCGGTCCACCTGCCGCCTCTTCTGCCCTCTACGGCTCTGCTTCCGGTCCATCTCCCGGCGAAAGTCCGCCTCCGCATCCCGGCAGATGGCGGCCCGCTCAAAGTCCTGGGCTCGGATGGCCTGTGCCTTCTCCCGGGCGGCCTGTTCCGCCCGGTCTGAGAGGGCCTGCAATGCCGGCGGCACCTCTTCGGACACCCGGAGGCGGGCGGCGCCCTCATCGATCAGGTCTATCGCCTTGTCTGGCAGGAAGCGATCCGGCAGATACCGCTGGGACAGCCGCACCGCCGCCTCCAGGGCATCGTCTGTGATCTCCAGGCCGTGGTGCTCCTCGTAGCGGGGGCGCAGTCCCCTCAGGATCTCAATGGCCTGCTCCGGGGTGGGCTCCGCCACCCGGACCGGCTGAAAGCGCCGCTCCAGGGCGCTGTCTTTCTCGATGTGCTGCCGGTACTCCTCCAGGGTGGTGGCACCCACCACCTGGATCTCGCCTCGGCTGAGGGCCGGCTTCAGGATGTTGGCGGCATCGATGGCCCCCTCGGCGGATCCCGCACCCACGATGTTGTGGAGCTCGTCCAGAAAGAGGATCACATTGCCGGCCCGGCGCACCTCTCCCAGCACCTGGTTCACCCGCTCCTCGAACTCGCCCCGGTACTTGGTCCCCGCCACCATGGCCACGAGATCCAACGCCAGCAATCGTTTGCCCCGGAGCGCGGCCGGCACTGCCCCGGCGGCGATCCGCATGGCGAGGCCCTCCGCCACCGCTGTTTTTCCCACACCGGGCTCTCCGATGAGGGCCGGGTTGTTCTTGGTGCGCCGGGCGAGGATCTGCACCACCCGGGTCACCTCCTGTTCCCGCCCCACCAGGGGGTCCAGCGCCCCGCAGCCGGCCATGCGGGTGAGATCCCGGGAGAAGCGGTCTGTGAGACGGGTCTCGCCGCCCTCCCGGGCCCGGGGCCGCTCCTGGTACACCGTCTGATAGTCCCCGCTGCTCCGCCCCGCGGCGTTCTCCACCTGGGGCGCCGCCTGGGGTTCCGGCTGGGAGAAGAAGTCCTTCAGCCGCTTAAAAAGTCCGTTGTTTTCCATGTCCTGGCTCCTCGCCTTCCTGGCCCTAAGGGCTCTCCCGAAAAGGATGGCAATTTCTAGGTGATTTTATACATATTCCTCGCCAGAAAATTGAAAAAGCGTCTTGCATTTTTCCCGCGATATGCTAAAATAGGTCTCGGTTCGCACCACACCACTATTCTACATACGGAGGTGTTAACTTCATGGCACGGAAAATCAATGACAGCTGCATTTCCTGCGGCGCTTGCGTGGATACCTGCCCCGTCGGGGCCATTTCTGCGGGCGATGAGCATATGGTTGTCGACGCCAGCGTCTGCATCGACTGCGGCGCTTGCGAGGGCGGCTGCCCCATGGGCGCTATCGCTGAGGAGTAATTCCACCACCCCACCCCTGCCGTCTTGAGGCGGCAGGGGTCTTTTTTTGCCCAGATATTGGCGGTAAACCATGTATATCTTCCAAAAATCGTGACGGATTGTCCATTTTCCAATATTCTTGGATACTACTGGGATTTTATACCGTATTTTCTTATAATTTCATTGTGAAAATGCACATTGCAGCCCGCAAAAAGTCCCCCTCCGCCGCCCCCCATTTTGGCAAAACGCTGATTTTGTTTCTTTTTTAACAATCTAAGCGGAAAAGTGGTACCTTTTCCTTGAAAGCTGTGATATACTCGTAGAGGTGGAAGTTGGCTTCCGCCCAGCCTGCCTCTGATGCAGGCAACTGCTCCCCGGTTGGAGAGAGCCGGGAAGAACATGGCTGAATGTGTTACAAATCTTTTTAGGAGGAATCAGTCATCATGGAAACTTATGGACTGGAGAAATTGGGCATTGTCAATCCCAGCGCCGTCTACCGCAACCTCACCCCGGCTCAGCTCACTGAGCACGCTCTTCGCCGCGGCGAGGGCACCCTGTCCAACACCGGCGCCCTGGTGGTAAAGACCGGCAAGTACACCGGCCGCTCCGCCAACGACAAGTTCATCGTGGACACCCCCGCTGTGCACGATGACATCGCCTGGGGCAAGGTGAACCGCCCCATCTCCAATGAGAACTTCTGGGCCATCTACAACAAGGTCATCGCCTACCTGCAGAACCGCGAGATCTACATCTTCGATGGCTTTGCCGGCGCAGACCCCAAGTACACCAAGTCCTTCCGCATCGTCAACGAACTGGCTTCCCAGAACCTGTTCATCCACCAGCTCCTCCGCCGCCCCTCTGCTGAGCAGCTGGCCGCCTTCCACGAGGAGTTCACCATCATCGCCGCCCCCGGCTTCAAGTGCGTTCCCGAGCGGGACAACACCCGCAGCGAGGCCGCTATCCTGGTGAACTACGAGGCCAAGATGGTGGTTATCGCCGGCACCCAGTACGCAGGCGAGATCAAGAAGTCCGTCTTCTCCGTCATGAACTATGTGCTGCCCAAGATGGGCGTGTTCCCCATGCACTGCTCCGCCAACATCGGCGACAACGGCGATGCCGCCGTCTTCTTCGGTCTGTCCGGCACCGGCAAGACCACCCTGTCCGCAGACCCCAACCGCCAGCTCATCGGCGATGACGAGCACGGCTGGTCTGACGACTCCGTGTTCAACTTCGAGGGCGGCTGCTATGCCAAGTGCATCAACCTGTCCGCTGAGAAGGAGCCCGACATCTACAACGCCATCAAGTTCGGCGCTCTCGTTGAGAACGTTGTCATGGACCCGGACACCCGCGAGTTCGACTTCGATGACGCCTCCCTGGCCGAGAACTCCCGCGTGGGCTATCCCGTTGAGTATATCAACAACGCCAAGCTGGACGGCGTGGGCAGCATCCCCAAGACCGTCATCTTCCTCACCGCCGATGCCTTCGGCGTCATCCCGCCCATCTCTAAGCTGGACCGCAACCAGGCCCAGTACTACTTCGTGTCCGGCTTCACCAGCAAGCTGGCCGGCACCGAGATCGGCATCACCTCCCCCGTCCCCACCTTCTCCACCTGCTTCGGCGAGCCCTTCCTGCCCCTGGATCCCTCTGTCTATGCAGGCATGCTGAAGGAGAAGGTCGAGAAGTCCGGCGCCAACGTCTACCTGGTGAACACCGGTTGGAACGGCACCGGCAAGCGCATCAGCCTGAAGTACACCCGCGCCATGGTCACCGCCGCTCTGAACGGCGACCTGGAGAAGGGCGAGTTCACCACCGATCCGTACTTCGGCTTCCAGGTTCCCACGAGCGTCGCCGGCGTGCCCAGCGAGCTTCTGAATCCCATCAACACCTGGGAGGACAAAGAGGCCTACAAGGAGAAGGTCACGGACCTGGTGAACCGCTTCGTGGAGAACTTCAAGAAGTACACCCTGATGCCCGCTGAGGTCGTTGCGGCCGGTCCGAAGGCATAATATCCTCGCTCTTCAACAGCCCGCACCCCGTGCGGTGCGGGCTGTTCCTTTGTGCCATAATATCTATGGAGGTGCATTCTTTTGGTCAAAAAGAAAGTACAATTTACCGAGACCGTCCTGCGTGACGCCAACCAGTCCCTGATGGCCACCCGTATGCCCTATGCCGACTTCAAAGACATCCTGCCCACCATGGACAAGGCCGGCTACTACTCCGTTGAGTGCTGGGGCGGCGCCACCTTCGACTCCTGCCTCCGCTACCTGGACGAAGATCCCTGGGAGCGGCTGCGCAATATCCGCAAGGCCATGCCCAACACCCGTCTGCAGATGCTGCTCCGCGGCCAGAACCTGCTGGGCTACAAGCACTATCACGATGACGTGGTGGAGAAGTTTGTAGAGCTGTCCATCAAGAACGGCATCGATGTGATCCGCATCTTTGACGCCCTCAACGACTTCCGCAACATTGAAACCGCCCTGAAGGCCACCAAGAAGTACGGCAACAAGCGCACCGTGGCCTCCGGCTGCATTTCCTACACCCAGTCCCCGGTGCACACCGTGAAGAAGTACGTGGAGATGTGCAAAGAGCTCAAGAAGATGGGCTTTGACACCCTCTGCCTGAAGGACATGGCCGGCACCATGAGCCCCCAGGAGGCGGAAGGCCTCATCAAGGGCATCAAGGACGCCGTGGGCGATGTCCCCGTCATCCTGCACACCCACTGCACCACCGGCATGGCCTACATGACCCTCATGAAGGCCATCGACTCCGGCGTGGACGTCATCGACACCGCCACCTCCTGCTTCTCCAACGGCACCAGCCAGGCGGCCACCGAGACCATCTTCTATGCCCTGCAGCAGTACGGCATCCCCACCGGCCTGAACGAGGACGTGATCAACAAGGTCAACGACTACTTCAAGCCCCTGAAGCAGAAGTATATCGACAAGGGCCTCATCAACCCCAAGAGCATGGGCACAGACTCCCAGGCCCTGGTGTACAAGGTCCCCGGCGGCATGCTCTCCAACATGATCGCCAACCTGAAGGACCTGAACGCCATGGACAAGTTCGATGCCGCCCTGGCTGAGATCCCCGCCGTCCGCAAGGATATGGGCTATCCGCCGCTGGTAACCCCGCTGTCTCAGATGGTGGGCAACCAGGCCGTCACCAACGTGCTCATGGGCCAGCGCTATAAGCAGATCTCCAAGGAGATCAAGAACTATATCAAGGGCGAGTACGGCATTGCCCCCGCAGAGGTGGACCACGACCTGCAGGTCACCGTGCTCGGCGAGGGTGGCAAGCCCATCGACTGCCGCGATGAGGACAAGAAGCGCACCGGCGAGGACTTCAAGAAGGCGAAGGCAGAGCTGGGCGATCTGGCCCGCACCGAAGAGGACGTCATGAGCTACATCTGCTACCCCGATCAGGCCCGCAAGTTCTTCCAGGAGCGCAAGGCCAAAGAGGAGAACATCGCCGTCTATACCATCGAGGAAGCCTGAGGGGGGACTTGAAATGTACAACATTTCCCTCACAGCCAGCGCAGTGAATATGGGCATCCCCGATGCCGCCATCGCTGCCGTCCTGGGCTACGCTGTGGTGTTCTTCGGCCTCATCCTGCTCATGGCAGTGGTAAGCGCCATGGGCAAGGTCATGGCCAGCAAGACCGCAGAGGCCCCCAAGCCCGCCGCATCTGCACCCGCCCCGGCAGCTGCACCTGCTCCTGCCCCGGCACCTGAGATCCCCGCCGCGCCTGGCTCCGCCGGCGAGGTAAAGCTCTTTGACGTCCCGGACAAAGAGGCCGCCATGATCATGGCCATCGTGGCCGATAAGATGCAGCGTCCTCTCAACGAGCTGCGCTTCAAGAGCATCAAGGAGGTCAAAAAATAATGAAATACAAAGTGACTTTGAACGGCCGCACCTATGAGGTGGAAGTGGAGGCCGGAAAAGCCATGCTGGTGGATGAGTACGAGGCCTATGCACCCGCTCCCGCAGCTCCTGCAGCAGCACCCGCTGCCCCCGCAGCAGCAGCCGCACCGGCACCGGCAGCCCCCGCTGCTCCCGCGGCTCCGGCAGTAACCGCCGCCGGCGATCCCATCACCGCTCCCCTGCCCGGCACCGTTCTGCGGGTAGAGGTCACCCAGGGCGCCGCCGTGAAGGCCGGCCAGATCCTGGTGATCCTGGAGGCCATGAAGATGGAAAACGAAGTGCTGGCCCCCAGAGACGGCACAGTGGCCCAGATCGTTGCCGCCAAAGGCGCCAGCGTACAGACCGGCGATACCCTGATCGTCCTCGCCTAATCAGGAGGGACATTCATGGATATTCTGGAAACCCTCGGCACTCTGGTGCGGACTTCCGGCTTTGCTGGCTTCTTTGCCGCAGGCGGCTGGAAGAACCTCATCATGATTGCAGTGGCTTGCGTCCTGCTCTATCTGGGCATCGCAAAGAAATTTGAGCCGCTGCTGCTGGTGGGCATTGCCTTCGGCGCCCTGCTCACCAATATTCCCGGCGCCGGCCTCTATCACATGGCCATGTGGGACGCCTACGTCTACGAGGTCCCCTACGATGCCGCCAATGATCAGATGCTGTATGACGCCGAGACCGGCACAAACCTCTTCGAGGAAGTGGACGGCAAGATCGTCCCCACTGAGGCTTACTATCAGAAGCTGGGGGACAACTACAAAGACCCCGAAGTCATCGAAGAGCTGTCCTTCACAGATGTCGCCCACCTCGGCGGCCTGCTTGACATCCTCTATATCGGCGTCAAGGCCGGTATATATCCCTGCCTGATCTTCATGGGTGTCGGCGCCATGACGGACTTCGGTCCCCTGATCGCCCGTCCCTCCTCGCTGATCCTGGGCGCTGCCGCACAGCTCGGCGTGTTCCTGGCCTTCTTCGGCGCCATCTGCATGGGCTTTGCCGGCAATGAGGCCGCCTCCATCGGTATCATAGGCGGTGCAGACGGACCTACGGCAATATACCTCACCACGAAATTGGCACCGGCACTGCTGGGCCCCATCGCCATCGCCGCGTACTCCTACATGGCTCTGATCCCCATGATCCAGCCCCCTCTGATGCGGGCACTCACCACGGAGGAAGAGCGCAAGGTAAAGATGGAACAGGCCCGCGCCGTGTCCAAGACAGAGAAGGTTATCTTCCCCATCGTGGTGGCCGCTTTCGTGATCCTGCTGGTGCCCTCCACTGCCCCGCTCATTGGCTCTCTCATGTTCGGCAACCTGCTGCGTGAGACCGGCGTCACCGAGCGGCTCAGCGACACCGCACAGAATGGCCTCATGAACATCGTCACCCTGTTCCTGGGCATCAGCGTGGGCGCCACCACCGTGGCCTCCCGCTTCCTCACCCCCAGAACCCTGATGATCATCGCCCTGGGCCTCATCGCCTTCGCGTTCTCCACCGTCGGCGGCCTCTTGGTGGGCAAGCTCATGTATAAGCTCTCCGGCGGCAAGATCAACCCGCTCATCGGCTCCGCCGGCGTGTCCGCCGTGCCGATGGCAGCCCGCGTCTCCCAGATGGAAGGCCAGAAGGCCAACCCCGGCAACTTCCTGCTGATGCACGCCATGGGTCCCAACGTGGCAGGCGTCATCGGCTCCGCCATCGCAGCCGGCTTCCTGCTGGCCTTGTTCGGCGGCTAATCCAACTCGATCAAGACGGCGCAGCCCGCGGCTGCGCCGTCTTTGTTTTGCGGCAGTCCCCCCCTGTATACTGCTTGCCCTGATCCCCGCATTTTCACATTTACAATTTGTCTTTGTACGTTCCATGTCTTTATTATAAAATACACTTGAACTGTTACGCCGTCAGACGTATAGTAATAGGAAATGGCAGTACCGTGTAACGTGAATGGACGCAGAATAGTGCCAGATAAACATGTTATTGATTTTAGGCCATGCACGGAAGGAGATGGTACCATGCAGATCAGGTCATATACCGCATGCAAGAGCGACTATGAAGGCGTGGTCTCCCTTGCCACGGAGACCCAGGAATCGATCTATATCACAAATAATGGGAACTGTACACTTATCGTAAAGAGCGAGGAGGCCTATGAGGATCGCAAACTGCTTATGAAGCACAGAGCGGCTCTCTTAGAAGCTGAGTTCTCCCACCTCAACGGCGATCCAACCTATACCGTTGATGAAGTTCGAGCCATGCTGAAGCAGATGTATCAGAACGGGTAGCGAAGCTCAGCGGCGCCATTCTACTCCAGCAAGGCCGGCGGGATCGCGGAGAGCAGCGGAAGACATCGATCTCCAAGTAGGATGGGATCAGCGAGGGCGCCACCGCTGTAGCAGTCAGTTTCCTCACCGCAGAGATCCTGAAGGCCAATCGCTTTGGGCCAAATGCACACAGCAAGGCGGATCCCCATTCAGTGGAGGCGATTACATGATGGAACAGCTAAATTGTGAAGAGATGCTGCGCAAAAGCGGCATCACGAATGATTCCTGGGAGCGCCAGAAGTCCCAATACAGGGTGTCGGACATTGATACGGGTGTTTTCCAGTCCTACCTGAGAAAGACGAAGAAAGCCGGCCGCATCCATTTCGTGGATGAAGACCCGGAAGTAGTCCTGGTCAAACTGGGGCTTTCAGATGGCGAATGGCTGCTGAATGCGGGCGCCGCACTCTTTGTGGACTGCGGGATCAACGAACTGCAGCTGACGAAATACGCCTCGGACAGACGCCTTACCATTACCGATCAGCGCCGCTTCACCGGATCAATGCTCCCCCTTGCAGCCAAAGCGGTTCAGTACGTGGTCGATGCAATGGACTGGCGGGTGGCGTTTCCCGGCAAGCTCGAGCGAGAGGAGATCCCGGAAATCCCTGTGGATGCCGTTCGGGAAGCGGTAATCAACGCCTTCGCACACCGGCTGATCGCGTCTGGGCAGCCTGTGGAAGTGGTGATTTGCCGAGGCTTTCTCGAGATACACAGTCCTGGCAGGTTCCCAGATGGGCAGACGCCCGAACTTTTCATCCGGGAGAACCGGAAACCCGTCCACAGGAACCCCCTGATCGTGCGCACACTCACCTATTCCAAAGATATGGAGGGTTCGGCCTCA
Organism: uncultured Oscillospiraceae bacterium; assembly: GCA_947629915.1. Taxonomy (GTDB): domain Bacteria; phylum Bacillota; class Clostridia; order Oscillospirales; family Oscillospiraceae; genus Enterenecus. The sequence continues at coordinate 16,519 of CANRFN010000108.1, forward strand.
GGGCTAAAGCGGATGCATGAGACCTGTGGTCAAAGCGGATGCAAGGTTGCGTACTTGAGCGATGACAGCGGCGTTACCGTCCGCTTCTACCGCCACTGCGGGGAAGGTTGGGGATATCTGTCCCAGTGCGTATAGGCAAACGCTTAAGCTGATATTCTGCCTGGCTTTCACCGGACAAAACCAACCGCTCGATCCCCAAGTTCATATCATACTTTGATCACTTTCAACACATCGTCATAGTAGACGGTGCTGCACACTTTGCACGGGAAAGGCGGTTTTTGCTTGCAGTCCACAAGCACCGTACCCTCCTTTCCAAATCGCACAATGCTTTCAATACCGGCCCCGTAATACATGTCGTATCGATCCAGTACAACGATGTCATACTTCGCGTTGTCCAGTACCGTTTCCACTGGAAATCCGCGGACAAAATCCGCATACGTGTAGGATGCCACCCTGTCTCCGCCGGCACACAGGATGTTAAAAATCCAAGCCAAGTAGGACTTTCCTGTGCCAGACTCCGGAAAGAAGACGTACACGCCCTGTCCAATCTCTACGCTCACATGCATCCCGTTAAATGTAGTCGTCATAGTACGCCTCCATCAGCCCTTTTGTAGGGGGCTCTGGCCACAGATTCGCCAGGTAGTCGCGAAACGCTCGTACGCTTGAGAAGCAGTAGCCGCGATACTGGATGGTCGTGTCCAGCGCACCCCGATCTGAGATGAGATACTTCCTGTTGGCCACAACGATATTTCCGGTGTCTGTCACCTTGAAGAGCGCAGATAGGGCATTGGAACCGGCTTCCACAAAGTTGATCACCGTTTCCGGGCAGTGATACACCAGGAGTGCCGCTTTCGCACCGGAGCTCAAATACATCAGGCCTGTCTTCCCTCCGTTTCGGTCCAAAAAGTGCGTGCTATCGCAATAGCTAGCCTTCTCGACCCTCTGCAGGATCAGCCTCTCCCCATCGTCCCCGCACAGCGTAACCCTCCCGAAGGCGGCGTGGACATCCCAGACGATGTCTGCCGGCTCATCGATTCCCTTTACAAAGACATGAAACATGATGTGCCCTCATCCCTACCTGCTCATTAAATATATTTATTGCCAAGCAAATTCATTCTTTCGCTATCCACAAAGCGCTTCTCACTTCATACCAGCCACATTATAGTCCAGCAAAACGCACATTGCAAGGCCATCTTTAAAGTTTGTTTCAGTGTTTCATGCACTTTCGTCCATGTTAGCCGGTACTCACCCCCAAATGTCAGACCCATGGGTCTAACATTTGGGGCCAACAAGGCCGCAGGCGGTGTCCGCCTGCGGCCTTTGGTGTGGGTTCAGTCTGGCAACCGCCGCAACCGCTTGGCAGATGTGGAGGCAAAGAGCCATAGGGCAGACAGGACCGCCGCCGCTGCCAGACCTATCCCCCACGGGATCAGTCCCGTCATGCCGCCATTGTTCTCCAGCAGTACCGGCATGGCCTCCACCGGCAGAATCACAGAGAGCGGCCGGAAGACCTCAATTCCCATGTAGGCAGAGAGCAGCGAGGGCACTAAGAGAACGGCACAGGCTGCGATATAGGCGATCTCGGTGCGCTTCACCCGGCTGGAGAGCAGCAAGGTAAGGATGGCGCAGCAGCAGAGCGCCAGGTACCGCCAGATATACAACAATACCAGCCACACCGTGATAGAGCAGTTCAATGGGAAGGCGTCCAGCAGAGAGAGGTTCTTGGCCGGGGCACTCCAGGCCGAGATGTCGAAGGAGGTGAGCAGCTGATACACCTCCATGCCATACACCGTGAGCCACACAAAGAGGGTCTGAACTGCAGCCAGCAGAAGCTTACGGCGGATCAGCACACCCCGTCCACGGGCGGTGGAGTTTAGAAGGAAGGTCATACCAGACTGGCGCTCGTAGGCCATGCTGCCGGCGAGGAGCAGTGCCAGTGCCAACACCGCCACAAGGGCCGCCTGCTGTTGGTTTCCCTGGGCACGGGAGCCATAGACGCTCTCAAAGGGGGTCTCGTCAATAAGCCAGGGGGTAAAGCCATCGGCCGCACCCTTGTCCCGCAAGGTCTCCGCCCTGGTACGCACCTTGCCCAGGCCCTCGCTCTTGATGTCTGCGGTGGAGGCCTCCCGGCTGTACTTGTCCAGCACCGGGTACTCGATGAGGCCGTTGGCATAGTCCTCCTGGGCCTGCTCAAAGGTTTCTTTGGCGGCGTCCAGGGAAGCCTGCTCCACGTCCATCTGGGCAAAGGTGCCGTCCGTGATGGGTCCGGCAAAGTACACGGTGTACTGCTTTGCCGCCTGGTCTGCCGCCGATATCACCGGGATAGAGACGGTATAGCTGAGGCCAAACACCACATAGACCAACAGGGCCGCCAAGACAATCCCCTTCTGGATCCAGAGGGTCTTATACAGCTCGATGCCGAAGAGATGGAGCCGATACAGCACCTTGTCTGTAACAGAGTTGATCTTGTACGCCGCCCTGCCCAAGATGTCCTTCCCGGCCGCCGGCTTCTTTTTGCAGTGCACCGTGATGCACACCGCGGCGATGGCGATGCACAGGGGCAGCAAGGCGATCTGGGAGATGCTCCGGATCCCCAGGGGCCAGGAGAAGATGTCGATATTGAGGTAGTTGGTGTAGAGATCGGAGAGGCTGATGTAGGTGAAGAGGTTGAAGTACTTCAGCACGTTGAAGATGCTCTGTACCGGCAGGAAGGTGTACAGGCTGTACTCCGCCGCCAGCACCCCCGCCGCCACGAGGATGGTGTACTTCACGTTGTTGATAGCGGTGAGCAATAACCACAGCAGCAGGCTCACCAGGAAGGCGGCCGCCATCCGGAGAAGGAAGAACCGCACCAGGAAGCCCATTATGGTTGTCTCCATGGGCAGCTTTCCCAACGTAAGCGTATAATAGATACCCGTTGCCAGCTGCTGATTTAACGGGTATCTTGGGGGTGCAGTCCCTGCGAAG
>CANRFN010000109.1 GCA_947629915.1 uncultured Oscillospiraceae bacterium
GACCATCATCAGCGCCAGAACCAGTGCGAGAACCTTTTTCCCGATCTTTTGGGTCTGAAAAGCGTTGTAATACAAGGGTTTTTGAGATTCATAGCTGGAAACATGGCATCAATTTGATGCGAGAAAACAGCATCAATTCTGAGCTTGTTGCGGGAATTTCAGCTGAGCTCACAGAGTTTTACGTACATTTTAAAATTATGGATCGCATCATTGCGTTTCCTTTCCGGGAGGTAAAAATGTGTTCAGCAGGGCTCTCAAATAGAGAACAGGACGCTGAGTGGAACCAGTCTGTGGAATTTTCATAGGCACTAGTGCTAATCACATTACACCCCGAACCTGTCTTGCCCAGATTTGGACATGAGAGATGCCTGCCTATCATGCCGCAGAGGTGGTTGTCCTGAATAATGGCAGGGGCGATGAGCTGATACGCCTGTGCTTTGCTGTTCAGGGGTTGCAGCTGCAGGCGAGCGATGAAATTCACGAAGAGCTGTCCTGTTTGGGTTCGGCTCCTTTTATCGACACAGCCTTAAGCAGAAGCACGGGGGTGCTTTGATTGGAGACTCCTGCATCAGACAGCTGAGTACCGCATCATACCCACTGATTGCACAGAATTGGACCGGTTTCGGCCCAAAAACCGCTCTTTTATAGCGCCTCTAACCGTTGACATCTATACCTCCCATGGGTTAAACTATGCAGCAGCAGAATCCACCTGATGGGCTCTGCCGCCATCCTCTGGTTCACAAAAGCGATCAGACCAAGCCTTTTTGCTATCGCAATGACCCATTGTGAAACCTCATGATAGGAAAGGTGATTCTCTATGCCCAAGCCCAGAAAGGACTCCTTCTTCGGCGGCGCCGCCGTGCTGGCCGCCGCCATTGTGGTGGTGAAGGTCCTCGGCGCCATGTACAAGATCCCATTGGGGAGCTTGCTCACCGATGCGGCGTTTGCAGACTTCAACACCGCCTACTATATCTACTCCCTGCTGCTGGTGATCTCCACCGGTGGCCTGCCCATCGCCGTGAGCAAGATGGTATCTGAGGCCACGGCTCTGAACCGGGGGAACCAGGTGAAGCAGGTAATCCATGTGGCCATGCTCACCTTCTGCGTGATGGGTGTCATCGGGTCCTCTATCATGCTGTTCTTCCCGAAGCAGCTGGCAGACGTGATGCACAACACCCACAGCTACTGGAGCATCCTGGTGCTGGCCCCGGCGGTGTTCTTCATCTGTCCGATGGCGGCCACCCGGGGGTACTTCCAGGGCCACTCCATCATGGGTCCCACCGCCATCTCCCAGGTGATCGAGGCCGCGGGCAAGCTGGTATTCGGCCTCTCCCTGGCCTGGATTCTGAAGGCCAACGGGGCGGATGAGTCCATCTGTGCCGCCGGCGCCATTGCCGGTGTCACGATCAGCAGCGCATTGGGCATGCTCTTCATGCTGTACTGCTATCGGAACCATCGCCTGGGCCTTGCCAAGACCCAAGACCGACCGGACAGTGCCCAGCAGATCTTCAAGACCTTGCTGATCCTGGCCATTCCCATCACCCTGAGCTCCTCCGTGATGAGCATCGCCAACCTCATCGATGCAAGCCTGATCCAGGGCCAGCTGCAAAATGTGGCCGGCTATACGGAGCAGGAGGCCCGCACCCTGAAGGGCGTCTTTGACAAGGCTGTCACCCTATACAACCTGCCCTCTCAGATCATGCTGGCCCTCACCATCAGCATCATCCCGGCGGTGTCCTCCGCCCTGTCCCTGAAGAAGTACCGCCAGGCCGCCCAGGTGAGCGAGACCGCCCTCCGCACCACCGCGCTTCTCATCATCCCCGCCGGTCTGGGCCTCAGCGTATTGGGAGAGCCCATCATCCGGCTGCTCTATCCCACCACCGATGTGGAGCTGGCCGGATACATCCTGAGCATCCTCGGCATCGCAGCCATCTTCGTCTGTCTGATGCAGGTCAGCAACTCTATCCTGCAGGCATACCGGCTGATGCACATCGCCCTCTTCACCACCATCATCGGCTGCACGCTGAAGGTAGTGATGAACTTTATCCTGGTGGCCAATCCGGACATCAATATCCGGGGTGCGGCGTTCAGCACGCTCTGCTGTTTCGGCCTCATCGCCTTTTTAAACCTGGCCTATATGAAGTTCGCACTGCCCGCCTCTCCCAACTATCTCCGCGTCTTCTACAAGCCCTTTGTCTGTGCCGGCAACATGGCGCTGGCGGTATGGGCGGTCTATGGTCTCCTCTCCAAGGTGCTCGCCAACATCGGCCCCTTTGGCGCTGAGACAGACGCCGGTCTGGAGCTGTCCCGCCTAGGCAATGCCGCAGCAGTGGCCTTTGCCATCCTGGTGGGCGTTGTGATCTACTTCATTCTGGTGTTCCTCACCCAGGCCATCTCCAAGGATGATGTGGCCCTGATGCCCAAGGGAGACAAGATCGCCAAGATCCTGCATCTGCAGTGACCCGATTGGCCAGCGAAGATCGCCCATTCAGGCCAGGCAATGCAGCCATACAGCGGCGGACCCGTTCTATCAGGACTTCTGCAGCGATGCACTGTTTTTCCTGCATCGCTGCAGAAAAATCACCTCTCTGAGCCCAAAATACCGGCCTGTTCAAAGAAAAGTTACGGAATATTAACCCTTTTCCGCCAAAAATCCACTAAATGCCCTTGCACTGGAGGATACAATATGGTAGACTACCCGAGAAAAGAACAGTACACCCTGGAAGACCTCATGGAGATCGTTCGCATCCTGCGGCACCCCGGCGGATGCCCCTGGGACATCGAGCAGACCCACGCTTCGGTGCGCAGAAACCTTCTGGAAGAGGCCTATGAGGCGGCGGAGGCCATTGATGAGGACTCTGTGCCCCACATGCAGGAGGAGCTGGGCGATGTCCTGCTGCAGGTGTTCTTCCACGCCTCCATTGAGGAGGACGCCGGGCGGTTCACCTTGGATGACGTGGCAGATGGGATCTGCCGCAAGCTTATCTACCGCCACCCCCACGTCTTCGGGGAGGTAGCTGTTCACTCCACTGGCGAGGTTCTCTCCAACTGGGAGAAGCTGAAGCAGCGGGAGAAGGGCCAGAGCTCCCTGGCAGACACTGTGGATGCGGTCCCCAAGTCCTTCCCAGCCCTCTGGCGGGCGGAGAAGATGCAGCGGAAGGCCACCAACGGCGGGTATCCCACGGAGAAGCTTCTGCCCACCGAGGCGCCGGCAAACCCGCAGGAAGCTATCGGAGACCAGCTCTTTGCGGCAGTGCTGAAAGCCCGGGAGGCCGGTGTGGACCCGGAGATGGCTCTGCACGATGCCTGCAACCGGTTTGCAGCCAGAGTCCGCCAGGAGGAGACAGCCCAATAAACGCAAGCGGATCAACACGCAGTTTCTGTGGTCTTTGAGCCCGCCCCATGTGGGATGGCTCTCCGCTTCACCATCAAGATTAACTGGAGGTTTTCCCAATGAACAAGAACGAACTCATCTCTGCCGTTGCAGAGAAGTCCCAGCTTACCAAAAAGGAAAGCGAGGCCGCTGTAAGCGCCATCTTCGCCGTAATCACCGAGGCCCTCGCCCAGGGCGACAAGGTGCAGTACACCGGCTTCGGCACTTTTGATGTCAAGAAGCGCCCTGAGCGCATCGCCCGCAACCCCCGCACCGGCGAGCAGGTATCCGTCCCCGAGGCCAAGGTGCCTGTATTCAAGCCCGGCAAGCTCCTGCGGGATGCCGTAGAGGGCAAGTGAGCCGAGGGACGATCAGCCACACAGTTTCAAAGAGCGAGGCGGACACAAACCGCCTCGCTCTTTCCTCATATTCTTCCGTCTGTCTTGGTCCTCTCCGCCCTACAGCAGGTTCTTCCAGGTGGGCTGCTCCGCCTCAGAGAGGAGGTTCAGCTGTTGGATCAGCCGCTGATTGGCAGCAGCATACTCCGCCGGCTGCTTTTTCTCCCCGTCCAGATAGGCCAACACCTCCCCAAAGGAGACCAGCACCGCGTCCGTATCTTTGTGGTGCAGGGTGATGTGGAGATACTCTTCTTCGGAGAGCCACCGGTCTTCTGCCTGCTGGGTGATGTCCTTTGCCGCCGCCCAGTCCCCTGCCTCTGTTTTGCGCTGGGCCTCTCGAAGAAGATCTGTGAGGTCCTGGGTGAAGGCACTGAGATGGGCGGTGTGGGCAAAGCTGAGCAGGATCAGCAGTACCAAGGCAGCAGCCGCAATCAGGATCCGTTTCATATGCAATCCTCCTCATCTCTCCGGAAAATCTGCCAACCAGCAATCTGATATCTCATCCGCTCTGGCTTGTACTTGCATTATTTTGTGTTTTCTTGATGCTGGATGCCTTGCCCCCAGCCTTGGCAATGACTGTACAATTCCTGCTCTCATCCAGAAGCACGAGAAAGGCATCCCTTGGTGCAGAGAGCCCACAGGCCTGCAGCTGCTTATGAAGCCACTTCTCCTCCAGTCCCGCGGCGTGGAGGTTGTGGGAGAGCAGTCTGCCGTCTGAGACCAGTACCACAGGAAGGCCCGTCTCCTGTACCTGTATCCCCATCTGCTCCACAGTAACCGGCTTGGCAGTGGCCACCGGCAGCACGGAGAGCTGTCCGTTGGTCTCGAGAAGGGCATATCCCACATCCTGCAGATTGGGATACCCCTGGATGCGCAGCTCCTCCAAGAGCTCGTCTATGGTAAAGCGGGTGCGGCGCAGTTCCGCCTGCTGGATCACCCCGTTGCGGATGAGAATCGAGGGCCTCCCCACAAGCAAAGTCCGGAGCCGGATGGACTTGGTGCAGAGCCCTGAGAGGAAGGTTGCCATAGCCAGCAGCACCGCAATGGGGATCAATCCGCTGAGCAGGGGAATCCCGTTGTCCTGCATGGGGACGGAGGCCAGATCGGCGATGATCAGGGTGAGCACCAGCTCCGAGGGCTCCAACTGGCCGATCTGGTGTTTTCCCAGGAATCGGATACCGGCTGTGATGAAGAGATAGAGCACTGCTGTGCGAATCAGCACCACAAACATGGGGAACACCTCAATTCAGTAGGAATATCCGTTCTTTCCTGCACATTTTGCCCGCTGTTTTCTACAGATATGCCTGCCATTTGTCCAAAGTTCTGATTTTGTATTCTGGTTCGAAAAGGCCCCCGGTTGTTCTTGTTTTTTCGCATCGAATGGGGTAGAATACCGGGAGCATATCACAAGGTGGGGTTTGTTTGAAGGCAGCATTAATACTTGCCAACGGCACCGTCTTCCACGGACGCGCCATCGGTGCGCTGGAAGACCGTGTGTGCGAAATGGTGTTCAACACCTCCATGACAGGCTACCAGGAGATCCTCACGGATCCGTCCTATGCTGGTCAGGGCATCGTCATGAGCTATCCGCTGATTGGCAACTACGGTGTAAACAGCGAAGACAATGAGTCCGCCCGCCCCTGGGCAGAGGCATTTGTCGTGCGGCACCTGTCCCCGCGGGGAAGCAACTTCCGCTGCGAGGACACCCTGGACAACTATCTGAAGGCCAACCGAATCTCGGGCATTGAGGGGATCGACACCCGTGCCCTCACCAAGATTCTCCGCAGTCAGGGAACGATGAACGGCATGATCACCTGTGCGGAGCATTTCAATGTCATGGACGTTTTGGACAAGCTTCGCGCCTACCGGGTGCAGGGTACCGTGGAGCGGGTCACCACACCAGAGGCCTACACCGTGCCCGCCGTGGAAGAAGAGCGTTATAAAGTCGCACTCCTGGACTACGGTATGAAGCGCAACATGGCCCAGTGTCTGGCCAAGCGCGGCTGCACCGTGACTGTATGCCCTGCCCACACCCTGGCCTCTGAGATCCTCGCCGGCGGCTATGACGGCGTGATGCTCTCCAACGGCCCCGGCGACCCCGCGGACAACACGGAGATCATCGCCGAGGTCCGCAAGCTTTACGACTCCAGCCTGCCCATCTTTGCCGTTTGTCTGGGCCACCAGCTGCTGGCCCTTGCCACCGGTGCCAAGACCCGAAAGATGGTCTTCGGCCACCGGGGCGGCAACCACCCGGTGAAGGACATCGCGGCAGGGCGCTGCTATATCACCAGCCAGAACCACGGCTATGTGGTGGATGCCGACACGGTGGATCCCGCCGTGGCCGCGGTATCCCATGTGAACGTCAACGACGGCACGGTAGAGGGACTGCTGTATCGGCGGCCCAACTGCTTCACCGTGCAGTTCCATCCGGAGGCAGCTCCCGGTCCCATGGACACAGAGTACCTCTTTGACCGTTTCATCGCCAGCATGGGAGGGACCACCAATGCCTAAGGATCCGAATATCCGCAAAGTGCTCGTCCTGGGCTCCGGCCCCATCGTCATCGGCCAGGCCGCTGAGTTCGACTACGCTGGCACCCAGGCCTGCAGGGCCCTGAAAGAAGAGGGCGTAGAGGTGGTGCTGGTGAACTCCAACCCCGCCACCATCATGACGGACAAGGACATCGCAGACCACGTCTATATCGAGCCTCTGAACATCTACTCCGTGACGCAGGTCATCGAGATCGAGCGCCCGGACGCCATTCTGCCCACCCTGGGCGGTCAGACCGGTCTGAACCTGGCCATGGCCCTCCACGAGGACGGCACCCTGGCCAAATACAACGTACGCCTTCTGGGCACCAGCCCGGAGTCCATCCGCAAGGCTGAGGACCGGCAGGGCTTTAAGGACTGCATGGAGGAGATCGGCCAGCCCTGTGTCGTCTCTGACGTGGTGGAGAACGTGGACGATGCCGTGGCCTTTGCAGACCGCATCGGCTATCCTGTCATCGTGCGCCCGGCCTACACCCTGGGCGGCACCGGCGGCGGCATCGCCTATGATGAGATGTCCCTCCGGGAGATCGCAGACAGAGGCATTCACCTCAGCCGCGTGGGCCAGGTGCTCATCGAGCGCTGCATCGCCGGCTGGAAAGAGATCGAGTTCGAAGTGATGCGGGACTCCGCAGGCAACGTGATCCAGGTCTGTTCCATGGAGAACATCGACCCCGTTGGCGTGCACACCGGAGACTCCATCGTGGTGGCCCCCACCCAGACCCTGGCCAACAAAGAGTTCCAGATGCTCCGCACCGCCGCTCTTGACATCATCACCGCCCTGAAGATCGAGGGCGGCTGCAACTGTCAGTTTGCCCTGAATCCCGACAGTTATGAGTATGCGGTGATCGAAGTCAACCCCAGAGTGTCCCGTTCTTCCGCATTGGCATCAAAAGCGACCGGATATCCCATCGCAAAGGTTGCAGCGAAGATCGCTTTGGGGTATACTCTGGATGAGATTCCCAACGCAGTCACCGGCAAGACCAGCGCCTGCTTCGAGCCCACGGTGGACTACTGCGTGCTGAAGATTCCCCGCCTGCCCTTCGATAAGTTCACCACCGCCAGCCGCACCCTGGGCACCCAGATGAAGGCCACCGGCGAGGTCATGGCCATCGCCAACTCCTTCGAGGGCGCTCTCATGAAGGCCATCCGCAGCCTGGAGTTGAACGTCCGGGCTCTGCGCCTGGAGAAGCTGGAAGATCTCTACACAGACGAGATCGAGGACCTTCTGGTGAACGTGACAGACGAGAGACTGTTCGTCATGGCAGAGGCGCTCCGCCGCGGCTTCTCCCCCAAGAAGATCAACCACATCACCAAGGTGGACATCTGGTTCCTGGAGCGGTTCCGCAACATCATCGACATGGAGAACGAGCTCAGTCGGTGCAAGGGCGCCCCAGATGCCGATACCCTCCGTAGAGCGAAAGAGATGTGCTTTGCAGACAGCTATATCGGCTGGCTCTGCGGCATGCCTCAGAAGGACGTGAAAGCCCTCCGGGAGCAGTACGGCATCGTCCCCTCCTTCAAGATGGTGGACACCTGCGCCGCCGAGTTTGACGCCGAGACCCCCTATTACTACTCCTCTTATGATGGGGAGAACGAGGCCGTGGCCACCAACAGCGGCAAGCCCAAGGTCCTGGTATTGGGCTCCGGACCCATCCGCATCGGCCAGGGCATTGAGTTCGACTACTGCTCCGTCCACTCCGTCTGGGCCTTTGCCAGGGCGGGCTATGAGACCATCATCGTAAACAACAACCCGGAGACGGTCTCCACCGACTTCGATGTGGCGGACAAGCTCTATTTCGAGCCCCTCACCGCAGAAGACGTGCAGAACATCGTGGAGCAGGAGCACCCCGATGGCGCCGTGGTCCAGTTCGGCGGCCAGACAGCCATTAAGCTGGCCCAGGCCCTCACCGACATGGGCGTCCCCATTCTAGGCACCTCCTCGGACGGCGTGGACGCCGCCGAGGACAGAGAGCGCTTCGATGCCATCCTCCAGAAGTGCGGCATCCCCCGCGCCCAGGGCAAGACCGTCTTCACCGTGCAGGAGGCACTGGATGCGGCCCATGAGCTGGGCTATCCCGTGCTGGTGCGCCCCTCCTACGTGCTGGGCGGACAGGGCATGGAGATCGCCTACAACGACCGCAACATCGAGGAGTTCATGCGCATCATCAACATGACCGTCCAGGAGCACCCCATCCTGGTGGACAAGTACCTGATGGGCCGGGAGCTGGAAGTGGACGGCGTCTACGATGGCGAGGACATCCTCATCCCCGGCATCATGGAACATATAGAGCGGGCCGGCGTGCACTCCGGAGACTCCATCGCTGTGTATCCCCCGCTGCACCTGGAGGAGAAGCACAAGGAGATCATTCTCCAGCACACCAAGAACATGGCCCGGGAGCTGGGGGTTGTGGGCCTCATCAATGCCCAGTATATCCTGTACAACGATGACATCTACGTCATCGAGGTCAATCCCCGCTCCTCCCGCACCATCCCCTATATCTCCAAGGTGACCGGCGTTCCCATCATCGACCTTGCCACCCAGGTAATGCTGGGCCGCAAGCTGAAAGATCTGGGCTACGGCACCGGCGTATACAGAGAGGCCAACTACTTTGCAGTAAAGGCACCGGTGTTCTCCTTCGAGAAGCTCACCGATGTGGACACCGGCCTGGGCCCGGAGATGAAGTCCACCGGCGAGGTCCTGGGCATTGCGGAGAACTACCCCCAGGCCCTGCTGAAGGCCTTCAAGGGGGCCGGTCTGCGGGTGCCCAAACGGGGCGGCCGCATCATCGCCACTGTGAAGGACGAGGACAAGCCGGAACTGCTCAGCATCGTCCGCGGCTTCTATGAGATGGGCGTGGAGATCATCGCCACCTCCGGTACCTGCGACTACCTCAGGGAAAACGGAGTGCCCTGCCGCCGGGTGAACCGCGTCTCCCAGGCACACCCCAACATCCTGGATATGATCGGGTCCGGTACCGTGGACCTGGTAATCAACACCCCCACCAAGGGACGCCGGCAGGATACCGATGGCTTCCACATCCGCCGGGCGACCGTAGAGCACTCTGTGGGCTGCGTCACCGCTATTGACACCGCCAAGGCCCTGCTGATGGTGCGGGAACAGAGCAGAAGCGAGCAATTGGTACCTCTGGATATCACTACGATCTGAAACCAGCCCGCCTGGGGGCACGGCCCCCAGGCGGATCAAAGGGAGGGAAAACTCCATGCGAAATCGGACTCTGGAAAAAGTGGACCTCTACTACGTGCTGTTCTATGTGCTGGCACCGGCCGCCTTTGCCATTGTGGTGACATTCCTCATCCATCTCCTGCCCATCCGCAATCTCTGGATCCTGGTGGGAATCGGGATGTTCATCCTCTGCCTGGTGTTTTGGAGCCTTGCCAGCAGCCGGATCTTTGCGCTGCAGCTGCGCCGGTTTGAACAGCAGTTGGACCGCCAGGGATTTCGCAGGAACTACACCTTCCAGAGTGAGGCAGCAGCCCTGATCATCGACATCAACACCGGAAAAGTGGCCTTGATCTTCCTCTGGAGTCCCTTCCACCCCATCGTGATCAACGCCAGCCGGATCGACAAGATCTGGGTGGACGATGGCAAGTTCGGGTTTGGCCCCTTTGCCACCAGCAAGCGGGTGCGGTTTAACTTCCAGATCGGAAAGCGGAAGATCCGCATCAACACCTTCTCCTCCAATCGTCCCTGGCGGATGGATACAGACTACATTCTCACCGGTATCTCCAAGGCAGATATGATGGCCGAACTGCTGGATCGGGCGGCAAGGAGGAATGCGCAATGAACATCATCAAGGCAATCCGCGCCCCCTTCCAGGACAGCTGGTGCAAGAAGTGCTTCAGGACCATGGACGAGACACACAACCAGCTCTTCGCCATGGCCGGTGTGACGGTGGCGCACTTCCGTCCCCACGCAGATCCGGAGTATTTCCTCAGGACCTTAAAGCCCATCCCCAGCCTCAGCAATCTCCCAGCCGGTCTCTACGCCTGCCGCGGGGTCCGCTACCACTGCCCGAAGTGCGGCAGGACCCTGGTACGCCTCTCCATCTTCCTCCCCGTCCGCGGGAAGGAAAAAGAGGAGGAGGACGTCTATTTTGACCGCGGCCAGGTAGATCGCCTCTTCGAGTACTACTAAACCAACGCTGCGGCCCGGCGCCTATCGGCTGCCGGGCCGCTTATGCATATCTGAATACGAAAGAAGTGGTTTCGATGCAACATCAGACGGTAATCGTCTTAGACTTTGGCGGACAGTATAACCAGCTCATCGCCCGCAGGGTCCGTGAGTGCGGCGTCTACTGTGAGCTGAAGCCGTATACCACCCCTCTGGCAGAACTGAAGGCCATGCATCCCATCGGCATCATCTTCACCGGCGGCCCCCACAGCGTCTACGCAGAGGGCGCTCCGTCTGTAGATACTGAGATCTTTACCTGGGGTATCCCCATTCTCGGCATCTGCTACGGTTGCCAGCTGATGGCCCACAGTTTGGGCGGCAAGGTAGTGCCGGCACAGGCAGACTCCGCCCGGGAGTACGGCAAGACCGAGACCAACTACGATCCCAGCTGCCGCCTCTTTGCAGGCCTCCCGTCTCACGGCATCTCCTGGATGAGCCACGGAGACTACATGGAGAAGGTGCCGGATGGATTCAAACGCACTGCCTGGTCTGATGCATGCCCCAATGTGGCCATTGCAGACCCCTCTCGCGGCTTCTACGGCGTGCAGTTCCATCCGGAGGTGAACCACACCCAGCACGGTCTGGACATGATCCGCAGCTTCCTGGTGAACGTCTGCGGCGCCACCAGGGACTGGTCTATGGATGACTACAAGCGCACTGCCATCCAGGAGATCCGGGAAAAGGTGGGCAATGGCAGAGTGCTGCTGGCCCTGTCTGGCGGCGTAGACAGCTCCGTGATGGCGGCTCTTCTGGCGGAGGCCATCGGTCCCCAGCTGACCTGCGTCTTTGTGGACCACGGTCTCATGCGTCTGAACGAGGGCGATGAGGTACAGGCAGCCTTTGCCCACTGGGACATCACCTTCGTCCGGGTAAACGCAGAGCAGCGCTTCTTGAGCAAGCTGGCAGGCGTGGATGAGCCAGAGCACAAGCGGAAGATCATCGGCGAGGAGTTCATTCGAGTCTTCGAGGAAGAGGCCCAAAAGATCGGCAAGGTGGATTACCTGGCCCAGGGCACCATCTATCCGGATGTGATCGAGTCCGGCTTTGGCGATGCAGCTGTGATCAAGAGCCACCACAACGTGGGCGGACTCCCGGATACCGTGGACTTCAAGGAACTGATCGAGCCCCTGCGTCTGCTCTTCAAGGACGAGGTGCGGCAGCTCGGCAGGGAGCTGGGATTGCCGGAGTATCTGGTAAGCCGACAGCCGTTCCCCGGTCCCGGCCTTGCGATTCGCATCCTCGGAGAAGTGACCAAGGAAAAGGCAGACCTGCTCCGCCTGGCAGACTTCATCTTCCGGGATGAACTGGCCAAGGCTGGAGAGGACAAAAAGCTCAACCAGTATTTCGCCGTGCTCACCAACGCCAGATCCGTAGGCGTGATGGGAGACGGACGCACCTACGACTACACGCTGGCTCTGCGTGCTGTTACCACCAGCGACTTCATGACAGCAGACTGGGCCAGGATTCCCTATGAAGTCCTGGACCGGATCTCTGTGCGGATCGTGAACGAGGTGCGGGGCATCAACCGCATTGTCTATGACATCACGTCCAAGCCCCCCGGAACCATTGAATGGGAGTAAGGAAAAGCCAAGGAATCGATAGAGCCTTCCTGCTTTGAATGGCAGGAAGGCTCTCTTCATTGCACTAATTTTATGATTGTTGCCTGTTGACGGATGTTTTGCGTCAAAATCAAATTATCGTATGCATACGCCAAAGATGTTTGCTTGCAGCGACAGATAATGCAAAAGGGCCGAACCCTTGCGGATTCGGCCCTTTTGTTAGTGGTTCAGGTTAGATGCGTTTAATGCGCTATCTAATTAGCCCACTCCGTGGGGGTTGGTGCCTTCCCAGTCGGGATCGAGGTTGCCATAGTTGGCATGGCCATCCTTGAAGCCCTTCAGAACATCTTCCTTGGCATAGATGACGACCATGGTGTTGCCCTTAGAATCCTCGTACACGCCAACATAGTGACGAGTAGGATCGATGTAGGAGGAGGTCACCTGAGACAGGTGGTTGCCACCGCCAGAAGGAGCGTTACCGTATTCTACATAGTAGTAATTGGCGTTGAGCAGGCTGTAGGTCTTTTCCTTGCCATCGGAATCCTTGATCGTGATGTTGTTGGTGTTCTGAGCGATCACTTCACCCGGATCAATAGCGTAGCTAATGTATTTACCATCAGCAGCGACAGAGAACACATAGCCGACATACTGCAGGTCGATGACCTTGTCCATAGTAACCGTGAAGGTCTTCATCTGAGTAGTGCCAGGAGTTACATAGTACACCTGAGCCTCGGTTGCAGAGATCTGGTCGAAGCCGCAGTAGATACCATAAGTCCAGGTTGTCTCGGGGTGAGGACCACCGAGGATGCTGTCAGTGATGACAACGATGCAAGCGGCCTTCTCGTACTTAGCGTCACCGAACTTGTTGTTGTCCGGATCGTTGTCCTGGTTATACACCACAACGAAGGAAGCGAGGATGTTCTTAACACCAAGAGCCTCAAACTCGTTGTACTTGTATACGTTCACAGCGCCGACCTCGTTGGTGGTCTCGTTCCACTCGTATGCATAGACAACAGTGTCATCGGTCACATAGACATCGGTGCTTGCGTAACCAAGGTTTGCTACGCTGTAATCATTGAAATCGACCAAAACCTCATCATATACGGGCCAACCATCTTCCCAACCGTTGAGTAGCTTGGTGCGATTATCGTGCTTACGATCATAAAGATCTTTCGGAATGCGAGTAACTAGAGTTTCATCGCGATTGTATGTGAGAGCAGGATTATTAGCGGTTACGTGGACGCGCTCACTGGTCTCATGGAGCCGGAAAATGTCGGTGGTAACGTTAAATGTGTTGGAATTATCATTATCATAGGCGTAAAGTTCTCTTCCACTTGTATCTTTGACGACGTCGTCCTTTACGTCATAGATGAGCTGAACACCATTTGCACCTGTCTTGCCGAGCTTGACAAACTGTCTGCCAATGGGGCCAATCTCACGCTGATAATAGTACGTAGTGGTGTAATCCAACACGTTTGTTGCATCGATGCCAGCAAACGCTGCCCACACATAGTTGCCATACAGTCTTGTCACATTATCCTTAGTTGCTTCGACCACAATCCATTTATCCTGCTTGATGGATTGCTCAACATCCAGAACAACAACGATATCTTTGTTGTTGAGGTTATTCTTAACAACAGTGAAGATGATCGGATAGCGATCATATAGACCCTCATAGTTGTGAGGATATGGCATAGCTTCTGCTCTATCACCATCGCTATCGTGGTCATTAACATCTCTCAGCACATACCAGCAGGTAGCCTCTCTCGTCACATCGTCATCATCCAAGCAATCCAAATAAAGGATTTGGGTGTCATTCCAGGTTGTGTAATATGCGTTGTCAAATTCAAAAATACGATCTTTAAAGGTCCAGTTAATGTATTCGGCCGGGTACTTATCATACTGGGTGCCACCATACAGCTTCTGGGTGCTGTTAGGATCATAGATACCCTTGCTGGCGAGGTTAAGATAGTAGCTGCCAGACACAGTGCCGCCAATTACACGACCAGGTACATCTTCAACGGTGATAACATCAGCATCATCGACAAATGTCAGTGTTGCAGTTGTTGTAGTTCCGTTTGTCACATTCGTATAATAACCCCATCTGCCATCAGGCTGCTTTCTGACATGTTGCTTTGTGCCGTCAGCAAGCAATACATAAGGCGGTACATTCACTTGAACAACTTCACGATCAAGTGCAGCATCTTCGATTATATCGCGAATGCGCATCGGATTGATGAGCGGCCAGCCTGCAACACTGGTGATGTACAAATTCTCAAAGAACTCATCACGCCCCAGATCGGTCCGGATCCAGCCATTTTCTTTGTAATAGTTGTACAAAGTGCCACCACGTGTCAGGGTAACAACGCCAGTGTTTGCATTATAGCTATAATCTTTGGAGCTGAAGGAAATGAATACTGGCTTACCCGCATCATCATACCCAGCCAAATACTGAATCTCATAGTCAAGCTTCTGCTGATGCAGGTGATTGCCAGTCGTAACGTTAACAAGATCAGCATAGATATCGAACTGATTCGTATCGAAGACTGTGGAGGTTCTGCCAAGGAGGAGATCAACATCCTCTACATAGTAGTAGTCGTTGGACTTGGGAGACGGATTGTTAACCTCGTGATAAATAAGGGCAACGAATTCCTTGTTTCTGGGCTCCAGATAAACCTTATCGCCAAGAGCAAGACGGTTTAAGCTATACTCCGGAGTAGTAGTAGTGTGCAGGAAATAGGTGATGTACTGAGCCGGATTCGCCTTATCACCAAGACGGACATACTGGTTATCAGGATCCATCTTGGTCGCATCAATCTTGGGGGAGATGTAGGAGACGGTATCGGTGGGGGCGCAGCCCGGGGTCTCACTCAGATTGTAGTCATTGCGAACGGTGTGCTTCACATTGCCGTTCTTGTCCTTCTCGATAGAAACATCGAAGTAGATAACATCGCCAACACCGTAGGTGTCATCAGCCTGATCGAAAGGCAGCGTGACGTAATCGTGAGTGCGAGTGACACCGTGGTTACCACTGCAAGCGGTACCATCAGGATACACATAGTCGCAATCAACCTTTGTGCCATAAGTCACATCGTCATAGGGCAGTTCAAGGCGAGCCGCCTTACCAGTCACAGCATTGGCGGAGAGCACCATTTCCTGAGTAATCATAGCAGCATAGTGATGCACGATGACAACTCTCAGTCTGGGCCACAGGTTGGTATTGCCGATCACGGTGTCGCCATAGTTTTTGACGATATCCTCGCTAATGGCAACATACTTATCCGCCATCAGGTACACTTCGATGGTGACACCGGTGCCACCGATCTTGTCGTAATCGCTGGGGGAATGAGGACCAACTACATGCTCCCAAGGATCAGCGACCTCTTCGCCATCGACATAGTACTCAGTGCGGGCATAAGCATCTTTGAAAGCAAACTCAGTGTAGAAGTCGGCTTCCAGTTCCTTGCGGGTGATCTTACCCTGCTGATAGTACTCAAGGAGAGGCTTGGTCTCGTCACCGATCGTGACAACCTCGCCATCAACGCGAGCAACCCACTTGGGATTGGTGGGACGGCCAAACGGATCCAGAGAGACATCGATACCCTTGTCAGAGGGATAGGTCTTGCCGCTGGCAGGATTATAGAGGTGCAGTTCCCAGTTGAATTCGCCGATGGTTACCCAGTTGTCCTTAGAAGCGACATCTTCAACATAGTGCTTGCCATCAGTCGCCACAGCAGTAACCATGTGGGCTTCCGGCTGCGTCATTGCATTGAAGAGCAGAGCAGCCAGCTCCTGACGGGTGACTACCTTTCTGATGTCAATGCCAAGGCCAGTGGTAATGTGCTTGGAAGTGCCATAAGCAGCAGTTACGAGCTTGGCCTCTTCCCAAGAATCGCCGAACTCGCCGAGCTTGCCATAGCCGAGAGCCTGCAGCAGGCCCTGCACTACCTCATAACCGGTGACCTGACGGTCCGGATCGAACTTGCCGCCGCCAATGCCGTGCATGGCATCGATCTTGTTCAGGTAGTTGATGTGAGCAACTGCATAGTTGGTGGAGGGAACATCGCTGTAGATGTTCTGGGTCTTGTACATCTCATAGGTTTCCTCGTCACCATCATCGCCAGTAGCCAGTTTGAACAGGATAACTGCAAACTGAGCGCGGGTAAGGGGCTCTTTGGGCAGGAACTTATTGACCGTTGTGGGTTCAGCACCCTCTTCGGTAGCGGGGACTTCCGTAGGAACGCCCTGCATGATACCGAGAGTCTGGAGAACTTCAACGGCTTCCTGGTACTGGGGATTGATGTCGGCTGCGTCTTCGAACGTGACTGCCGCGTTAGCGGAAACCATGAGCGAGATGACCATCATCAGCGCCAGAACCAGTGCGAGAACCTTTTTCAAGTTTCTCATGATTTGAACTTCCTCCTTGTTTAGATTTACCTCGCAGTTATCGCCGTGCCTCGAAATCGGAGTTTCCCCGACCCCTCCGCAACGAGCGGTCCCACGAGACAAGCGCATTCTAGGACATGCCGGCCGGATTGTCAATAGGTTTTGAGCGGGTGTAATCCAACTGTTACATTCCCGTCTTTTGTTACATCCGCTGTTACAAAACCATAGGGCTTTTCGATCTGTGAAAACAGCAGACTTCCTTGTAAATATAGTAGTAGCCGACAGCTGCTGCCATGATCGTGGCCGCCTGATCTAGTCCTGGCCTACCGCAGAGTTCTTCGAAATCCTGCAGCTTTTCTGAGGAAAAGCGCGGATCCCTGTAATTTCTTCGAAATTCTGGAAAAACCACTTGATCTTCTCGCCGATATGTAATAATATACATTCCTGGCAACGAGAGGCTGTAACGTAAGACGATCCCAAGTATCTTCAGCTATGCCCTGTACCTCTCCTTTGCCTGCTCATAAGGCGAGCATCTCTGCTGCTATCCGGCAACAATAGCATCAATGCTACGGCGCCGCCCCCCTGCAGGATACTTTTTATCGCTTTGCATTCATGGTGAGCAGGTTTCTCTTACTTTCATCTCGAAGCCGCCTATATTGCTACATAGTCATAAATTCAATAGTGGTGCATTTCTTTGCTAGTACTGTTTTGATAGATGGGGGATACAGCTAACTCTTGGGAATGACGATTGTGTTTATGCTATTTTATATATAATCTTTAAAGAAAGGAGATGACATTCATGGCGACAACTATAGAACTATCTGAGGATAAAGTCGAGCACGAAGCTGAGACCGAAGTCAGGAACGAAGCTGAGAACAATCCTGAGGTCAAACCGGCGCCAATAAAGAAGGTGCGCAAAAGCATGCGATTCAACGGGGTCCTGGTTTCGGCCTATGGTTACACGGAAGCCGAAGCAATCAGAAAGCTTGCTGAAAAGGTCACGGCCATGGAATCTGGGCTTGATGAGCTCGGCTCTTATATGACCGTGAACGAATGGTTCCCGAAGTGGAGAGAACTGTTTAAGGCGCATAAGGGTATCACCAAGGCCACCCTTAGTTCATACGATGGCATATTCAAAAACTACATCTCGCCGGGGATTGGAGATATGCAGTTGGTACAGGTCAGACACAGCCACCTGCAAACCATACTCAACAAAGAAGCCAATAAGAGCAATTCCCTTTTGATCAAAATCCGTATGATCATGAAAGAATTGTTCAAGCGGGCATATGCTGCACAGTACATCTTCAGAGATCCTTCGGCCACTCTTGAGTTGCCCGCTGGTACTTACAAGGGGCATCGCATCATCACCGAGGCCGAGAGAAAAGCGATCTACGCATTGGCTCCCAATCACCCAGCTGGCCTTTGGGTTCTCACATTGCTCAACACGGGTATGCGTCCCGGTGAATCCGTTGCCCTTGTCTGGGCGGATTTGAGGTTTGATCTGGACGAGATCAACATCATCCACGCGAAGGAGTCCGGCTCAAACAACATCAAGGCTCCCAAGACGGAAGCGGGCATTCGCGTCATCCCGATGCGGCCCCTGCTCAAGGAGCTTCTGATGGCGGCAGCCGGCAAGCCGGATGACCCCGTGTTCCCGAACACCAAGGGCGGTTTCATGTCCAGCTCGACCATGTACACGATGTGGGCATCGTTCAAGCGGACTCTCGACATCCAGATGGGGGCAACCGTAGATGAGGACGGCAACATCGTCAAAAGCATCGTTGGCGATCTGAAGCCGTACTGCTTCCGCCACACCTTCTGCTCAGACCTGGAGAAGGGCGGCGTCCCGCTGAACCTCGCCAAGAACCTGATGGGCCACAACAACATCAGCACCACCAGCGATATCTACACCCACACGGACAGGGAGATGCTCCACAAGTCGATCGACATGTTCGACAAGGTAGCAGGTGGGCCCGCCATCGCTCCCGATGCCACCCAGTCCACCGCCTCTGACAACGAGCACACCGACAAAAACTGATCGTAGGGCCTGGCGCCATACAGAACCACCATGTGAATACATAATGGTTTTGGGCCAGCAGCCCTTTCACCTCTCAATTTCAAACTGCTGCTATCCTACAAAGGGATAGCAGCAGTTTTTATTTGGGTTTTCAAGCATTTTCTGACTCTCGGAACACTGGCATTTGATGAGCTCATACAGCATCAAGCTAGATTTATGTATAGAAGATCGCGACACCGAATCTTCCAAAAAGTACGGGAAAAAGGTTCTCGCACTGGTTCTGGCGCTGATGATGGTC
>CANRFN010000110.1 GCA_947629915.1 uncultured Oscillospiraceae bacterium
TCCTCTTTATTATATGGGTATAACTTAAATGCATGAAATTTCGAATTCTGGGTATGACTACAATTCATGATATCAGTGGCGCAAGAATGACACTATTAACTTCCAAAATTTACCATAATTACCTTGATGTGGTTTGTGCTTTGGTGCTCAATGCTACCTGGTAACGGTGAGAAGACGGAGGAACTTTTCCTTACATCGAATTGCGTTGCAAAGTATCTTCTCAATGACCTCATACCGGCTTTCAGCGGCGATTTGTGCCCGCATTTTGGAACGGCGCTTCTCTTCTGCGGCTTGAAAGACGGTAAAGTACTCATCCACGGTCTGACGGTCATTCCAATCAGCCAATCTGAACCCCAGGAAGTCCAGGCGCTCCAGCAGTTCTCTCAGCACAACCAAACTCATGCAGTTCATGTTGAAAAACGTCATACCAGGCTTCGCTGTCACCTGGCCAATAGTGTCGTACCCGTTCTGCTGGAGCAGCTTGTAGAGACGCACAGAGCAGTCGAGCTCTTCTACTCCATCCGCTTCAGTGATATTGCAGGCATCGGCAAGGACAAATTGCCCGTCCTTAAAGGCGTATCTTATTGCTCCCATATTTGCATCCCCATTAGTCCCATGCTTGGTAAAGTTCATCGTAGGCACCCAGGTCGGATTTCAGGAAATCAGAGCGGACAGTATCCGTAGGTTTCTCTTCCATGATTCCCTTTGCCTTCATGAGCTTGAACTTGTACCCAAGAAGTTCAGGAGGAACATGAAGTGAACTTGCGGCACCCATAGCGTCATATATCTTCAATTCCGCCATAACCTCATCATCGTCCAAGAGCAGCTCTGCAGCGAACAGATTGGCCTCATTCTCAAGCGAACCTGCCGATTGAAAGAGACTCATATCCCGGAAGCCGCTTAGCGATGCAACCTCTTTGTGTAGGATATCGTGCCCAAGCTCATGCGCTACGATAATACGCATCATGATATCGTTCAACCCGCAGTCAACGACTATCGTTGCGATTCTTGATTGAAGGTAGAAGAAGCCTTTTATCAGCCCTTTTAGATCCTTTTCTTCAACACAGATTCCCATGCTTTCACAAATTTCATATGGGTCTCTTGTTCCGTATTTTTTTACCAGCCTGTCTACGGTTCCAATTATGGACTCCATCGTCACCAATCCGTATCACCTCCACAAAGAGAATGGGTGCCCATGAAGTAGTATAGCGCATGCGGTGTCCCAAAAAACTCCCACCGGCTCACTTCCGATCCTCGCTGGGATGCTTCCGGTACTTCTTCGGGGTGAACTTTTCGCGGGCCTTCTCCTTGGACTCCAGGTACACCTGCATGATGGCCTGGAAGAAAACGTCCTTGGCCTCGTCATCCAGGTCGCCGCCCGCGAAGAGCGCCTGCGTCCGGCCCAACACATCCCGGACCTCCCTGGCGCCCTTTGCCCCATACTTGGCAATCGCGTCTGCTACGTATGCGTCCTCATCGATGTGGCTCTGAGTGTCCTCCTCTTCCTCATCCATGAGGTAGGATACGCTAACCTTGAGTGCCTCGGCCAGCTTCACTACGTTGCCCATTCTTGGGGTGACTCCCTGCTGCTCGTAGGTATAGAGGGACCGCTCAGAGATGCCGGTCAGCTGCGCCACCTCCGTCTGAGAGAGGTTGAGAGCCAGCCTGGCCTCCTTCACTTTTTCGCCGAATGTCATATGCCTTACCGCCCTTCAAAAAATTACCTCGAAACTTCCGAAAACCTATTGACAACCTTCCGATACCTGCTATAATGGGGCAGGAAGCCAAGTTCCGGTTGTTCTGGCACCGATTATAAACCCGATGGATCATCGTGTCAAGAGACCAGTGCAGGAAACTTCCGATTTTTTGACGACCGCGTTACCCCAATGCTGGAAATCCGAGGAGACTCTATGGGCCAGCACGTCTCTCCTCGGCAATGGCTGGGGTGACCGGCGACCTGGGCTTCTCCCAGGGACAAAGGGCTGACGGTGAGCTGCTGCAAGCCGATCGGCCGCACCGCAGGGCCTTCAGCGCCCAGCGTGGAAGTTCGAAAGGATGTATTACTCATGTTGTAAGTTGGCGGGAGACCATACAGGACATGCGCCGTGGGGTGGGCCATCGGGCCAGTACCCTGGGACCACTGTCTGTCTTGACTGTGTAGGCAGGGCGAGTGATGTGCGAGAGCAGGTTCCGATTAATTTCCTTTTTCTCTTCGTTTTCCGCTGCCCTGCGAATATAGGTGGACTGAGTTTGTGAAAGAAACTTCTGATTATCCGCTGACTGCCCCTGCTGCGATGGGAGCACCACCTCTCGGAACGGTGGTTCAAACGCCTGTATCAACCGGCAGTCCTCGATGATGAGCAGAAGCAAATGTTGTTGAGTGTTTGCCAGTATTCTTTGAGATTGGCAATTTCTTACACAGGATACAAGGGAGGTTACAATGCCAAAGCGTCTTTCTCGCGCCGATATTACTCGAATCGGCTGCAGCATCGTGGACCAGTACGACGCTGCATTTCCAAAGGTGGGTACCATGCCCCGTCCCATTGACCCAGCCTCTATGGCTAAGGTAGTCCTGGGGCTGCGCATCAGGTTCCTGAAGCTGAGTCCGGATGGATCTATCCTGGGGTGTGCCTGCTTCCAGGATGTTACAGTCCAACTGCCTACTGGGGAAGGCCTTGTAATGGAAGTCCAGTTGTCTCCCAGAGACATCGTTCTAGACGTGTCCTTGATGGCCGACAGTATGACCGGGCGCAGGAACTTTACCACCGCCCACGAGCTAGCACACCACATTCTGGTCCGGCTCTTCCCGGAGTATTACCAGCATAACCTGGACAACAGGGTTGAATACCTGTACAGAGATTCGGCCGGGCCGAAGAGCTGGTTAGAATGGCAGGCGAACAACCTGGCCGAAGTACTGCTCATGCCGGAGGATACTGTCCTGTCCTGCATCCAGATGTTCGGCTTCACCCCCATAACGGATGCCCTGCCGACCGGAAAAGACCTGACCAAGGAGATTGTGCGGTTCAATGATATCGCCGCCTACCTTTCGGTCTCCAGGCAGGCGCTGGCGATCCGGATGAAGCGCATGGGAGTGGTGAATGAGGCGTTCCTCGCCTGCTTCCATTTCCCGGCCGTCTGCACAGAGTGAGGAGTGTGGCGAATGATTACGATGATTCCAAGAGAAGCCCCGAAAGGTACCAGGAAAGCCGCCTGCACAGAGGCACGGGTGTTTCGGAAGTGCCCGCACTGCGGACACACCCTGTACGCAAAGCTGAGCCAATGCGATGGGACGATTGAGATCAAGTGCGACCGGTGCAGAAGGTTCGTCACGATGGACCTTGCATTGCGTAAGATCCCCGAAGGCACTCACTACAAGAAACTGATGTAAACTGCGCGAAGCGCATCTAAACATACATTCATGGATTGACACCGAGCAAAGGGCCTTGCCACGGCCTGGGGAACTGATCCCCTCCGAAGATATGCAAGAGATATATCTAGGGTGGTAAGAACGAGCACCAAATAGCCGGGCATCCAGTCACGGGATTACTCTATCCTGTGGCGGATGTCGGGCTATTTTTTTATGCCCATTTAGATGTGTTTCGCTCCACGAAAGGAGCGAAACAACGGTGTCGATCACCGACTACTGGCTGGCCTTTGTCGCCAGATACCCATGACCCCCGAGTTTTGAAGTTCTACCAAAATTTCAAAATCTCGGAGGTAAAAACATGGGATTCAATAACGGAAGCGAGCGCAGGAAGTTCGACCGCATGTGGAAGAAGCTGCGCGTGGAATATGCCGCCGCCGGAATGGACGAGGCGGCCATTGAGGAGATGTATCAGTTCGACCTGACGGTGTACCGCAGCAACCGGCGCTATGCGGAGCACGGCCTGTGCGCAACTGAGCAGGTGTTCTCGGATGACGGGGACATTGCCGGCGAGGATAAGTCTCCGCTGCTGAAGCGGTACTTCGATTCCCTGGCGGTCCTGCCCGGGGATGTGGACGGCTATCGGCGCGGCAGCTGGGTCGATGAAGTTGAGTCGCCCCGCCTGGCCTGCGCCCTGCGCCAGCTGTCTGACTCGGACCTCGAACTGCTGACCCTGTACGTCTTCGAGGGGTACAGCGTGACCGATATCGCCGCCATGCAGGGGATTGCCCACCAGAACGTGAGCAAGAAGATCCGGCGCATCAAGAAATTTCTCCAAAATTTCTGATGGGAGGGGTGCATATAGGCATCCTTTCGGCGGCTCACCCCTGAGAGGGATATATCCGGCAGTTAAATGCCGATAGTTCTTCTCTTCTGTACATTGACAATTGAATACCAGTCATCAGGACATCCTGAGCAATCAGGATAACATTCCTGTCTGCAATAGCCTGCGCAGCGGAGCGCCACGATACCCTCTGGGTGGAGCGATACATCCGACTGAAAATCCAAGCTGCACTTGGTTGGCGATGACGGCAGACAAGGGACAATGATACTTCCGTAATTCGCGGCCCGGCCATAAAGAAGGCGGGGAGGTTAGATTCCTATGAGAGCAGTTTCGCAACCTGCCACCTGGTGATTCCCAAGGTTCCCGGGGTGTCGAGGACAAATAGAGAACCAAACAACGCTTTATGACTTTTCAGGAGCAGTCGTGCGTGCACTCAACCGTGCGGCTGCTCCTTTACATACCAAGACATACCAAAGGAAGGAGAGATTGATGATGAAGCACAAATCCCGCGACTACCACAGAGGCGAGATCTACTTCGCAGACATGAACCCGGTCTTCGGCCATGAGCAGGGCGGCATCCGTCCGGTGCTGGTCCTCCAGAACGATGTAGGCAACTGCTTCTGCCCCACGCTGATCGTCACCCAGGCGACCCGCAGAATCTACAAGAAACCGACATTGCCCAC
Organism: uncultured Oscillospiraceae bacterium; assembly: GCA_947629915.1. Classification (GTDB taxonomy): domain Bacteria; phylum Bacillota; class Clostridia; order Oscillospirales; family Oscillospiraceae; genus Enterenecus. The sequence continues at coordinate 4,892 of CANRFN010000110.1, forward strand.
CCATGTAGTCCTGGAGGATATCGAGGGGCTGGAGCCGTCCCTCTTCATGCTGGAGCAGATCCGCACCATCGATAAGCGCCGCGTTCTCCGGTTTGTCGGCCGGCTCACCGAGGAGCAGATGGCCGAGATTGACGTGGCTCTCCGCAGCAGCCTCCACCTGAGCGAGGAGGACTTTCTGCCGACGGAAGTAGAGGCCCCCTGACGGGCAGGACACAACAGATTCAAAGGAGGACTTTTCAATGGCATCTACATTCAGCTTCCAGGGCACGGACATCCGTGACATCGACCGGTCGGTCCTGGTGGACCGGAAGGACGTCCACGTTGACCGCAGCCTCCCACGCGAGGAGCGCATCCGGGAGTTCTGCCGTCAGACCAACAACCACCCCGACTGCATGATCATCGAGGGAGTGATGGTCCTCTGCCGGTTCATGGACACCACGGAGACCATTGAGGACAGGCTCTGCGCCGCCATCCGCAACGCGTAGGGAGAAGCACAGAAAAACCGCCCGGCGACATCCTCGACTTTTCGGGGGGCCGGGCGGTATCCTTTTATCAGCGGGGCGAAAGTTCCGATTCTTTTCTGGAGGGAGTGGTACATATGGCAGAACGAATTTGGAATGTTGCCCTCTACGCCCGCCTTTCCCATGAGGACGGGGACAAAGAGGAGAGCAACTCCATCGGCAGCCAACGGGAAATGATCAGGGACTTCGTCCGCAGACGGACGGATTTGGCCATCGTCCAGGAGTACGTGGATGACGGGTACTCCGGAGTGAACTTCGAGAGGCCCGGCTTCCGGAGAATGATGGCAGATGCGCAGGCCGGCACCGTGGACTGCATCATCTGTAAGGACCTGTCGCGGTTTGCGAGGAACTACATCGACTCCGGGCGCTACCTGGAGAAGGTGTTCCCATCCATGGGAGTCCGGTTCATCGCCATCAACGACAGCTTCGATTCCTTCGGGACGGCATCTCAGTCGGACTCGCTCATCATCCCGTTCAAGAACCTCATTAACGATGCCTACTGCAAGGACATCTCCATGAAGATCCGCAGCCAGCTGGACATCAAGCGGAAGATGGGCGACTTCATCGGGGCTTTCTGCACCTACGGATATAAAAAGGACCCGGACAACAAGAGCCGGCTCCTTGTGGATGAGGATGCAGCCAGGGTGGTGGAGATGATCTTCCGGCTCAGACTTCAGGGAATGAGCAATACCAGAATCGCAGACCACCTCAACGGGATGGGGGTACTCAGTCCCATGGCCTATAAGATGTCCAAAGGGCTGAACTACCGCTCTGGCTTCCGTGTGAACGACCAGATACTCTGGAATGCGGAGAATGTCCGGAGGGTGCTGACCAACCCTGTCTATGTGGGAACCCTGACGCAGCATACGCGGGGAACTCCGAACTACAAGGTGAAGAAGGAAATCCAGTACGATGAGTCTGACTGGATTGTCATTCTCCGCAATCACGACCCCATCATCTCCCAGACAGACTTCGATACAGTGCAGTCCCTCCTGGGCCGGGATGTCCGTGTGGCTCCGAGCGAGGAGGAGGCCTACCTGTTTTCCGGCTTCGTCTACTGCGGAGACTGCGGCCACACGATGGTCCGAAAGACCGTCACCCGGTGCGGCAAGGACTACGTGTATCTTGTATGCTCGACTCACAAAGCCCGCAAGGGGTGCTCCTACCACGGCTTCAGCGAAAAGAAGCTGGAAAAGATCGTGTTCCGGGTAGTGCGGGACCACATCGACCAGATCTGTGAGCTGGACCGGATGATGGAGTACATTGCATCTCTCCCGGAGAACCAGCGGGAGATATTCAACTACGATGCCCAGATCACCAGGCTAGAGGCAGAGGTCCAGCGCTATCAGGATCTGAAGCTGCGGCTGTACGGCGACATGGCGGACGGAATGATAAGCAGCGCAGAATACCGGGAACTCCGTGCCGGCTATGACAGCAAGATTGCCAGCGCGAATGCCTCCATCCTTCGGGTACAGGAGGAGCGGGAACAGGCTGTCCGGAACAATGAGGAAGAGATCCCCTGGATTCAGCTGTTCCGCCAGTACGAGAACATCACCGAACTGCACCGGGGTGTGCTGGTGAACCTGGTAGAGCGCATTGTCATCTATGATGCGGACACAATTGAGGTACTCTTCCGGTATCAGGACAGGTTTGAGAGAGCCGTGGAGTACGTCAGCCGCTTTGAAAATCTGAAGGAGGCGTAAGAAAATGGGACGAAGGAAAAGCAGGACGTTCATGGAGCTGGCCTCTCCGGCAGAGACCAGCAAAGAGCCTGAGGTCCGCGCCGAGGAGTGGCCCACTGCCATCTATGCCCGTCTATCCATTGAGAACAGCGGCAAGGACGATCAGGGGGAGTCCATTGAGGGGCAGGTGGAGATCTGCAGGGACTACATAGAGGAGCATCCGTACCTGCACTACACGGATACCTACGTGGACAACGGCTGGACCGGGACCAACACGGACCGGCCTCAGTTCCAGAGGCTCCTGGGCGATATCTACAGCGGCCGCATCAAAGCCCTTGTCATCAAGGACTTTTCCCGGTTCTCCCGGGACTACATCGAGGCCGGCAACCTGCTGGAGAACGTATTTCCGGCCCTGGGTGTGCGGTTCATCTCGGTGGCGGACCGCTACGACAGTCTGGAGACTGACGGGTCTGCCAACAGTCTCCTCATCCCCATCAAGAACCTGATTAACAGCTTCTACTCGAAGGACATGTCCCGGAAGGTTTCCTCTGCGGTCCATGCCCGTCAGCTGGCGGCAGCTCACATCCCCAGCATGATCCCCTATGGCTACATCAAGTCCACCACGCGGGAGTACCGCTTCGAGCCGGACCCCGAGACTGCCGCCAATGTGACCCGCATCTTTCAGATGTATGTGGACGGCGTTTCCCTGAGCACGATAGCCAACACGCTTGAGTCTGAGGGTATCCCCAGCCCAGGTCGGCTGCGCTGGCTGCGTGGCCAGACGAAGGACATCCGGTATAAGACATCCCGGTGGGCGCCCACATGTCTCAGCCAGATGCTGAGAAACCCCACCTACCTGGGCCACCTGGTGTTCGGGCGGATGCCCACTGCGCTGTATCTCGGAAAGCCGGACTACAAGTACGAGTTTGATGAGAGCAAGTGGCGCGTGCTCCGCGATATGCACGAACCGCTGGTCACGCAAGAGATCTTTGACCAGGCTAAGGTCATTGCAGCGAAGTCTCAGCGTGAATTCGGTATCATGCGTGCAAAGTCGGCAGAGTACCGGACCCAGAACGTCCCCATTTTCGAGAACGTTCTGTTCTGCGGAGACTGCGGGAGGAAACTGTCCTATGCCCGGGATACGCACAAGCCCGAGCGCATGACGGGACGCTACTACTGCCCGAACAAGAGAATGCACGGCTCGTTCACTTCGATCAACCAGGACAAGCTGAAGGTGATCGTGTGGCAGGCCGTGAAGGACCAGATCTCTATCTTCTGCGGCTATGATGAGGCCATCCAGAAGCTCCAGGGTGGTGCCACCACTGCCAGGCTGGAAGAATACAGGTCCCAGATTCAGAGCCTTGGCCTGCAGGTCAAGAACCGCCGTGACCGACTGGAACGTCTGTACGAGGACTTCGCAGACGGCATCCTGTCCCCGGAGGACTACATGCAGCTGAAGAAGAAGTATGAATCCGAGTATCAGCAGTTCAGCGGCGAACTGACCGAGCTTCAGGGGCGTCTTTCCCGGCTCAAGAAGTCTCTCAGCGGAGAGAACAGGTGGCTCGTACATATCCGTGAGTTCTCCGATGCAGAGGCGTTCAGCATGGATATGCTGAATACGCTGGTCGAGAAGGTTCTCATCTACCACGTCCCGGACGGAAGCCTGCAGGTGGAAATCCTCTTCAAGTACGCTGCTGAACGGGACTTGCTGATTGAGGCCTGCGGAGAGATGGGAGGTGACAAGAAATGAAAGTCTGTCTCTACATCCGGCTGTCCAGCGCGGATAAGGACCTGAGGCTGAAGGATGAGAGTGACAGCATCGCCAACCAGAGGGCACTGCTACACCAGTACCTGCGGGAGCACAAAGAATTCTTCCCGTATGAGGTCATGGAGTTCGTGGACGATGGCTTCACCGGAACGAACGGCAACCGCCCTGGCTTTGAACGGATGATTGAGTTCCTGAAAAGCGGAGGGGCAAAGCTGGTGCTCTGTAAGGACCTCTCCCGTTTCTTCCGGGACTACGTGGAGATCGGCGAGTACCTGGAACGGGTCTTTCCCTTCCTCGGAGTCCGGCTCATTGCAGTGAACGATGGGTATGACAGCGATGACTATAAGGGCACCACCGCCGGAATGGACGTGGTGATGAAGTGCATTGTCTACGGGTTCTACAGCAAAGACCTCTCGCAGAAAATCCGTACGGTGTTGGATGCGAAGGTTCGCAAGGGGCAGTACATCGGCTCCTTTGCCCCGTATGGCTATCTGAAGGACCCAGAGGATAAGCACCACCTTGTAGTGGACCCGGTAGTAGCCCCCGTTGTTCGCCGTATCTTTGACCTGGCTCTGAGAGGCTGCACAACCGGGGAAATTGCCAGGGCACTGAACGATGACCACGTTGAGCCTCCGGCAGCACACTTCCACAGACTGTTCCCGGAGTGCAACAGGTTCAAAAAGAGGACCTCCTCAGAGAACAGCTGGACCTCGATAAATGTGCTCGCCGTTCTGAGGCGGCGCGAGTATACTGGGGCATTGGTGAGTGGCCGCAAGAACTGGAAGAGCATCGATAACCCCTGCACAACGGTGCGTGACGAGGATGAGTGGATTATCATTCCGGACTGCCATGAGGCCATCGTGACCACGGAAGAGTTTGAGGCAGCTCAGCATGCCATCAAGACAAAGAAGCAACCCCAGAGGAAGAAGCGGGAGTTTCTCCTCCGCTCCCTCGTGCGCTGTGGTGTGTGCGGTAGAATGATGAGCTACCGCCCGAAGGCGGTCAAGACACCTGCACACTTCTACTGCAGCAAAAACAGCTATATCCAGAACTCTCCTTGCCCGAGCTACGAACGGTTCTTTGAGGAGGATCTGGAACGCTCCGTTATCCAGTCCCTGTCTCAGCTACTGCAGACGGTGGTGGACAGCGACCGGTATGTCCAGGAGGCTGCTGCAAAGTCCGTGGGAACGGCTGAGAACACCCGTCACAGCATTCTCCGAATTGAGCAGTCCATCCGGCAGAACGGTGTGGCTAAGATGGATGCCTATGAGCAGTACTCCGATGGCAAGCTCTCGAGGGAGGGCTTCCTCCAGAGGAAGGCAGAGCTTGTCTCCGAACTGGAACGTCTGAATGCCGAGAAGGCGGCTCTGGAGGAAAAGCTCAAAGTTTTGGAGCAGGCTCAGGAGTCTGAGCTGCACGAAGCCGCAGGGGCTGCCTCAGAGTTCCTCCGTGCTGAGAACGTGACCAACGATATGCTCCTGAACTTCATCGACCGGGTGAACGTGTTCACCGGAGGCCGTGTGGAGATCGTCTACAGGTTCAGCGGTCAGTTCCTCGAGGGCCTGGCTGAGATTCAGAAGGAAAGCGAAAGCTGACTGCGAGAGAGCGCAAATATTACCCCACTCCACTTGACTGACTTGGTGGAGTGGGGTATTTTATATGGTGCCTGACTGGATGCCTACTTGGTGCCCACCAAGCAATCTAGTCAGGGCCATTAATTTTTGGTCTTTAGCTAACGCTAGGTAACCCACCCTGGATAAAAATGGAGTGGAAAGAGGAAGCTGTACTTTCTGATAGGAACCCCGTGTTCACCATAAAAGATCTGAACACAGGTGAGATTGTTTTTCACAGAGAAGAGGCACTCAAGGACATAGGTATCTATCAAGTATATTGCAGCGAGTATGAGTCTATATCAGGCATGCAAGCTTTTTTGAATGCGCATGTTAATTACCCCGATTTGATAGGGCAGCAGACAAACCTTTTTAAGTGCTTCTTGCCACAGGCGTGGCAATTCGGAAATAAAAATGGGGTGAGTGCATTTGTACATCCAGATGGAGTTTATGATGATCCCAGGGGACAGCAGCTAAGACGAATTCTATACCCGAAGCTGAGAAAACACTTTCGTTTTACAAATGAATTGAAGATCTTTGCCGAAGTAGACCATCACATGAGTTTCGGGCTGAACATTTACTGTAATCGACCAAGCAATGCATTTGACACTATAGCTGGCCTGTTTGATGTGAACACAATTGAGGAATGCTTTGACTCATCAATCCGTGGACCAGTACCGGGCATCAAAGAAGATAGGAACTGGTGCCTGCGTGGCCACCCAGGCCGCGTTGTTCATGTTGGAAAGGCAGAACTGGCACTTTTTTCCAAGTTGTTTGATGGAAGTGAGGACTGGAGTAGTGCACGACTCCCAATCATTCATTGTCAGAGCTTAGTCGATGTACTGTCCTGTTTTGCAAATCAAACTATATCTTTTTCCGGTCCAGAATTTGGATTCTTTGGAAGCGAAATGTGGCATGAGACAAACTCTCAGAAAGATGGCACCATTAGGCCAAGCAACTCATTTCCTGGCAGTGAATACTCATTAATCGTGTCTGGTCCTCTTATAGGCATCAATAACCCTCTGTTTCAAGCATCTCGCCGTGTTTGTGCCCATAACAGTGACTACGACATAGTCGACCTTTCAATCACATCTTCAGATTATATTCAGCGTTGCAAGTACTCGCCGCTTGTCGATGTAGGAGAATATATTCAAAGAGCGCCAATCAACTCATCTGGAGAAAAGAACCTAACCCAGTACCGCGTCTTTATGAGAAATATGTTTAATCAAAGTGGGGAACGTGCTTTGATTTCTGCTCTATTTCCTCCAGCTGTTGGCCATATTCATGCAGTTTTTGAAATTGGTTTCTCGGATAGTTTGAACACGGTCCTTGCCCAATCGCTCATGTCCTCTATCCCTTATGATTTCTTTATCAAGTCAACAGGAAAGGGATCTGGAGGTATCGGTGTCATTGGAGCGCTACCATTATTGCAAACCAAATACAGTGATCGTCTCATTGCAAATGCATTGCTTTTGAATTGCTTAACTAGGCCGTATACTTTACTCTGGAAACACTGTTGGAGCGAAATATACTCTACTTTCTTATGGTCAAAGCAAGACGACAGGTTAAACAGTACGCGATTTTCACTTCTTTCACCAGAATGGGAATGGTCATATCCGCTCCGGTCCGACTTTGAACGTCGTCAGGCAATGGTAGAGATTGATGTTCTCACAGCTATGGCGTTAGGCATGACTCTGGACCAGTTAAAAACGATCTACCGCATTCAGTTTCCTGTGCTTCAGTCGTATGAATCTGATACATGGTATGATGCCAATGGGCGCATTGCCTTCACCAATAACCGCAGTCTTACGAACGTTGGATTTAAGCGCCCTGAGTTTGAAAAGCCCGGGGCTGTTCAGCCTGTTTACCGAGGGAATGCTCCTTGGGACGGGATCATGAAAAACGCTCCTGCAGGCTATGCCTTTACCCGCACCATCATGGATGACACCATGCCCGGTGGCCCCATAGAGCGGATCATCGAGTATGTTGCCCCCTTTGACCGCTGCGACCGCGAGCAGGACTACGAGACGGCATGGAAGTTCTTCGAGGAACAGTACGGGACAAAGGATCAGAAGCCAAAGAAAGGTCGGAAGGGCTGATAGGCCTCACTGTGAGACCAGCCTAAACCACCAATCATAGGGTTGGACGCCTGCATGGCAGGCGAAACAGATCACGAACGGATAAGGAGGACAGATAGCATGCTGCCATCCATACTTGCAAAACAGCTGGAGAAGGGCATTGGGGACTATATCGAGACCACTTTCCCCATGACCAACGAGCCTTTCCGGGGTTCCCTTCACAATCTGGTGGAGACTAAGGACGCCGTCTGGCACGAGCCCTATGTCTCCGTGCGCCTTCCGTTCCGTGTAGCCTCAAAGATGCCGGACTGCTTCGAGGCAATCCATCCCGCATATCTGCCCTACGTGCACCAGCAGATCGCTTTCGACCGCCTCACAGGCAACGATGGCCGGTCCACCCTGATCGCCACCGGCACAGGCTCCGGCAAGACGGAGTGCTTCCTGTACCCGATCCTGGAGTACTGCTATCAGCATCGGGGAGAGCGCGGCATCAAGGCGCTCATCATCTATCCCATGAACGCGCTGGCAACAGACCAGGCCAGGAGAATCGCAGACCTGATCTGGAACAGCCCGGAACTACGGGGAAATGTCACCGCCGGCATGTACGTGGGCGGACGGGGACAGCACCCAGGCCGGATGATGAGCGAGGACGAAGTCATCACAGACCATGAGACCATGTTGGGCAATCCCCCGGACATTCTCCTCACCAACTACAAGATGTTGGACTACCTCCTGGTCCGCCCGAAAGACGCCGCTCTCTGGAAACAGAACGGTTTTGAGACTCTCAAGTACATCGCTGTAGACGAACTGCACACCTTCGATGGCGCTCAGGGCACAGACTTGGCCTGTCTTCTCCGCCGGCTGAAGTCTCGGCTCAGGACAGGACCTGGCTACCTCTGCTGCATTGGCACTTCCGCTACCATGGGATCTGAAGATAACGCCAAGAGCATCCTGAAGTACGCGGAGGAGATTTTCGGAGAGCCGTTTGAGGAAGATGCCATCGTCACGGAGGACAGACTCTCGCCAGCCGAGTTCTTCGCCGGCATGGAACAGACAGACTTTACGATTCCCACTGCAGAGCAGGTGGCTGAGCTCACCGCCCTTGTGGGACAGGACGATGAGGATGGCTATCTCCGCGCCGCTGTCTCGTCATGGACAAGTCTGTCCGGTCTGGATGTCTGCTCACCGGAGGGCAGAATAGCACTGGGGCAGCACCTGATGCACCACAGCCTCCTGCAGGCCATGATTACCGTGATGCAGGGCAGCTACCGCCAGGTGAAGTCCATCATAGACGAGTTGGACACGCTGTACCCGGATCTTGCCAAGGCAGGAGACCCCGAGGCCGCTCTGAATGCGCTGCTGGCCCTTGTCTCCCACGCCCGCACAGGATCGCCGGCACATCTGCGTCCCTTCCTGAACGTCCAGGTCCAGCTGTGGATCAAAGAGCTCAGGCGTCTGGTGGCCAAGGTCTCCGGCAAAGAGGTGACTTACTCCCTCTCCGCAGATCTCAACGAATTCCAGGCCAAGCACTATCTTCCCGTGGTGAACTGCCGGGACTGCGGTGCTACAGGTTGGGCCTCCATTCTCAATGAGCAGTACAGCGCTGAGATGAGTAGGCTAGGATCGTTTTATAACATGTACACCAAGGCCGATGATAAAATACTCATGATATATCCCCACGGGCACAACGACTACCCCGCCGGCATGGCTGCGGGACGGATCTGCCCGGAATGCCTAAAGGTGAAGGTTGGCGAAAATACTTCGCCAGACTGCGATAACTGCGGATCTGAGATGATCGACATCGTGTTTCCAAACCCAGTGAAGACAACTGGAGAGGAAGATCACAAACAGTATGTGTGTCCGTTCTGCCGTTCCAAGCGCGGTCTCATTCTGATCGGCCTCAGAAGCGCCACAGAGATCAGCACAGAGCTCTCTCAGATCTTTGCCTCCGGGTTTAACGACGACAAGAAAGCGCTGGCATTCTCGGATAACGTGCAGGATGCCGCCCATCGGGCTGGGTTCTTCAACGCCCGGACCTGGCGTTTTGGTTTCCGAAAGGCCATACAGCGCTATGTCCAGAACGGCGGTGCCGGTCTGAGCCTCGCGGCTTTCAGCAAGGGTTTCCTCCAGTATTGGCACAGCCAGTTGGACGATGAGAGCTTTGTGAGCTTCTTCATTGCTCCCAACATGACCTGGATGAGCGCCTACGAAGAGATGGTCCGCAAGCGCAAATTCGGCCGTGATGCCCGGGCAAAGAAGCTGATGGCAGACATCGAGAGCCGGATCTCCTATGAGATCATGCTAGAGTACGGTATTAACAGCCAGATCGGGCGCACCCTGGCAAAATCGGGCTGCTCCTGTCTAGCGTTCCCGGAAGAGACCATTGAAAAGGTTGCCGGGGTTGTCTATGAACGTGCAGCCAATGAGCTCGGTGCACTGGACCGGACTGGGCTAGTGCGCTTCCGGCAGATGGTGGCAGGATACTTGGAGACTATGGCTGGAAACGGGGCATTTGCGGACGATGCTTATTCATTGTTCCTGAAGGGAAGCGGAAGATCGTATTTAATCTCCAATAGCAAAGTGAAATGGATGCCCGGTATGCAGCCTGGTAGGAAGACGCCGCGTTTTCTTTGTCGAACCAGTGATTTGGCAAAGGTCAATTATTATTCTCGCAACTTCGACATCGTCTCGGACAAGAAATACACCAACTGGATCGCAGACTGCTGTGATGAGGTCATGATTGAGCCGTCTGTGTTCACCGAGATCAGCCAGATCATTCTGGATGAGCTGGTGAAAGACGGGATCGTGATCGCCATCCCGGCAACACCGGACTACAACGTCTATGCCCTGGACAAAGACCGGGTGTTCGTAACAGACCAGGTGACCCTGATGAAGTGCGACACCTGCGGTCTTCCCCATACGGTGGCTGCGGAAAGCCTGGACTTCTGGGAGGGCGCTCCGTGTATCCGCGGGGACTGCCATGGCTCCCTCATAGAGAGGCCAGACGCCGGTCTGAACTACTACGGGAAGTCCTTCACCTCCGGCGACATCATCCGAATCAACGCGAGGGAGCACACCGGCCTTCTGGAGCGGGATGACCGCGAGAGCCTGGAGGTGGATTTCAAGCGGAATCAAGGAGATCGCCAGGTCTGGGATCCCAATGTGCTCTCCTGTACCCCCACCCTGGAGATGGGCATCGACATCGGAGACCTCTCCACCGTGATCCTGTGCAGCATGCCCCCGGCCCAATCGCAGTTCTTGCAGCGGACCGGACGCGCCGGCCGCCGGGACGGCAATGCCCTCACCCTCGCGGTGGCGGGGACCAGACCACACGATCTCTACTTCTATGCCGATCCGCTGGACATGATGGAAGGCAACGTTGTGCCACCGAAGATCTTCCTGAAGGCGTCCGCCGTACTGGAGCGACAATTCGTGGCGTACTGCATGGACTCCTGGGTAAAGAGCGGCGCCACAGAACAGTCCATCCCCAAGAACGTGAGTGCGGTCCTGGGCAAACTGGACAGCCACCCTGTGGATGCGTTCCCATTCAACTTCCTGCGCTATATCCAGAGCAAGCTCCATTGGCTGCTGAACTCCTTCATGCAGCTCTTTGCCCAGTACCTGGACGACACCACCCGTAGCGAGTTGCGCACCTTTGCCCAGGGCAACCGGCTGGAGAAGAGCCCCATGCATGTACACATTCTGGAGGCTTTTAAAGATCTGAAGAAACAGCGGGACTCCCTGAACGAGAGCATCAAGCAGCTGAAGGCGATGATTGATGAGCTGGAGGCAAAGCCAAAAGACAGCTCCTACGAGGAAGAGATCAAGGAACTGAAGGCTGAACAGGCCGCTCTACTCAACGTGGTTCGGGCGATCAACCGGAAGGATATCTTCAATTTCCTCTCTGATGAGGGATTGCTGCCGAACTATGCGTTTCCCGAATCCGGAATTGTCCTGAAAGCCGTATTGTACCGGAAAGAGGACGAGGCAGAGGACCCCAAAGAGAAAAAGAAATCCAAGAAGACCGTCTATGAGTACAGCCGCTCCGCCTCTGCCGCCATCAGCGAATTTGCACCCAACAACAGCTTCTATGCGGACGGACGCAAGCTCACGGTGGACCAGGTGGACCTCACCAGTGCGCAGTCTGCCAAGTGGCGAATCTGTCCCAACTGCTCTCACGCCCAGATCGAAGAGGCGGGTAAGTTCACTGCCTCCTGCCCCCGCTGCGGCAGCCCCGCCTGGGCGGATTCCGGACAGGTGCGAAATATGCTGAAGGTGCAGATGGTGTACTCCAACATGGACTACACCAAGAGCCTGATTACCGATGAGAGCGATGACCGCTCCCATGTCTTCTACTGCAAGCAGCTGCTGGTGGATGTGGACGAGGACCACGATATCGCCAGCGCCTATGAGATGGACAACGATGAGTTTGCCTTTGGATATGAGTTCGTAAAGAAGGCGACCCTCCGGGAGATCAACTTCGGCGAGAGCAGTATTGTCGGGGAAAAGATGACGGTCTCCGGCATCGAAGAGGTCCGGAAAGGGTTCAAAATCTGCAAGTGCTGCGGCAAAATACAGCCAGAGCGCGGCAAACCGGTACACGCCTTCTATTGCAAGACCCGGAAAATGCCTGAGCCGGAGAGCGACACCTATGAGGAGTGTCTGTTCCTGTACCGGGAGTTCGTGACGGAAGCCCTGAGAATCTTGATCCCGGCCACCACTCTGGACGCATCCACCGTCCGGACAGAGTCTTTCATCGCCGCATTCATGCTGGGCATGAAGGAGTATTTCGGCAACGTGGACCATCTGAGTGCCACGGTGAGCGAAGTCCCGCTGCCGGAAGCAGACTATCGGAAGAAGTACCTCGTGATCTATGACTCCGTCCCCGGCGGCACGGGCTACTTGAAACAGCTGATGAATGAGCAGGGCTCCCTGATCGACATCCTGGAGTTGGCTCTGCAGAAGCTGGAACATTGCACCTGCCGGGACGATCCTCAAAAGGACGGCTGCTATCACTGCCTCTACGCCTATCGGCAGAGTCAGAACATCGGGAACATCTCCCGCAGTACGGCCATCGGGATCTTGAAGGCGATTCTCAGCGGCAAAGACAACCTGGCTGAAATTCCGAGATTGAGCAGCATACCAGTGAACTCCCTCTTTGACAGCGAATTGGAGCGCCGCTTTGTGGAGGCAATAGCCCAAATGGGCAATGAGAACCGCAAAGTGGAGATCGCCAAGTCCCTCATCAACAACAAAGAGGGCTATGTGCTGAAGGTAAACGGGTCTGCCTGGGAGATCGAGCCCCAGGTGACGTTGGGGCCGGAGCTGGGCGTCTCGGTACTCTGCAAACCGGACTTTATCATTCGGCCCATTGGCCCGTCTGAGAGGTTGCCGGTTGCGATCTTTACCGATGGATTCCAGTACCACAAGGACAAGGTGGCAGACGACACCCTCAAGCGTGAGGCGATCCGCAGAAGCGGCAAATACCATGTGTGGACGTTGAGCTGGCTGGATGTGCAGTCCGTGTTCCATGCACAGGGAGACTATGCCACACCTACCCTCATCCCAGAGAAGATGCCCTCTGGGGCAAAGATGTATCAGCCCACAGTCACCGCCAGAAAAGCAGGCGCCCTGAAGCCCGGAAAGATGTCCACCTTTGAGCTTCTGATGCGGTATCTGGACATGGAAGACGCGGAGGCAGTCTTTGCCGGACAGGCCCACGCCTATGCGTTGTCCCTTCTGGACCCCACAAAGCGCAACAACAGCGGCGCATTCCAGGACTGGAACGACACGTTTGAAGATGCCAACGACCAGATCTGCTTTACGGAGGACACCTTTGACCTCTCCGGCACGATCTTTGGCAGTAAGTATTCAGCGAGGTAGCAACTTGCACAAGTTTTTCGAGGGTGGTGTCGAGCAGGCAACCCCATGTAAGCTCA
>CANRFN010000111.1 GCA_947629915.1 uncultured Oscillospiraceae bacterium
GGCAATCACCGTGCTGAGGGGGCAAATTTGAGTACTTTTTTGAAAAAATCATATCCCCTGTGCAGACGAGCCAGGTTCTGCGTAAGCATTTAGGCTCGCCAGGAGCTCTTCGCGGGTGGCGGTTGTGAGTGCTTCAGGGGGTAGGGGTCTGGCTGCCATGGTGATCACCTCGGCCCTATTATACACCCCCCAGGGTGCTCTAGTCAAGCATCCAATCAACATTTTTGCTGAATATCACCAAGTTGAAACTTTCTAGCTAGGCTTGGCCGCTTGGCGACTTGGCGCCTGGCTTAAAAATTTTCGCAGAGGGGTTGACTTTCACTCCTTAATCGCTTAGAATGGTGGTGGAGGGTAGCGGCAAGACCAGCTATCGGGTGCTTTGAAGCAGTTGACTGGGTCGGTATACAGCCCACTGTGGAGCACGCCCGAGGGTTTAAGCGTAACCTCAAGCCGACTAGATTCCGGCTCGCCGGGTCGAACGAAAACGCTTGGGAGCCTTGCGAAAGCAAGGCTCTTTTTTTACGGAGGAGGTCGATTTATGGAAGATTCGCTGCTTTATAAAGCCGCTCAAACGTGGGACAGACTCTGCAATTTCAGCTATAGCTTTACATACGGCTTCAAAATGCAGCTCTATACCATCAATCTGACCTTTTCACCAAGTGATTTTCCTCATCTGGCCGGATTCCATTGAGTGGTCCCAGAAACCAATTCTCTGGAAATAAACATAATTAAAGGAGAAGCGGGCTGCCGCTTCTCCTTTAATCAGTCAAATATCCCACATCGGTTACCAGGTAAAAAAGCGCAAAAGGTCCCTATGGTCTCTGAAGCACAAAGTGCAGTCACTCCAAGGTCATGGCGTACACGGGGAATCCATGTCAGGTTCCAGGGCCAAACGCGAGGAAAATGCGATGGTGGATAGTCGGCGATGGTATGGGTTAACCCCATCCCCAGCCCCGGTACCCCCCGATGCCACCAGGAGACGCCCTGGAGTCCAGGGTCAGCTGCCCAGGTCCTGCAATCCTTGCCCTTCACACCGGCATTGGTGCTGCAGATGTTCGGCGACACGGTGAGCAGGTGGCGGATGGGGTCGCACTCATCCTGGTTGGTGCGCATGGAAATGGCAGCGAAGAGGGCATCGTAGCGGTGCTGGTACTTGGTGGCCACCCCACGGTAACGGCGAAGGACTTCCTTGATCATGGAGTGGAACCCGTTCACGGTGTTCAGGTTGATCAGGGTAGACTCATCCCCGGAGACCGCATTATCGCAGAGGGGCTTATAGGATTTCGAGCCATCGCAGAGGGCAGATGTAAGTCTGCCTGCCATGGCGGAGCCCGTTCTTGACGAAGTACTTATCACCGCAGTGGGGGCACTTCTCCACCTTGTTTGTGAAAGCTCCCGCAACTTCCCCATCGGACTGCGTCAGGGACAGGATCTGATTCATAGGAAGCGTTGCGGCGTAAGCATTTAGGCTGGCTAGGAGCTCCCAGGTGGCGGATGGGAGGGCTTCGGGGGGTAGAGGTCTGGCTGCCATGGTAATCACCTCGCCCCCTATTATCCTCGCGAAGGGGGATCAATGCCGCTGCAGACTATCACCAATGTGATCCTGAAACACAAAGGGCCGTTCATCCTTGGCATGACGGAAGTGTGAATCAGGTATCATGTAATATGTTCAAGAGATCCGCATGGCCTCGAAACGCAATGTCCTGGTTCTCCCTTTAACCTTGGCAGAGTGATCCATGGGTAAGGCACCAAGGGATAAGGTCTCAGAGGTGTTCTCCTATCAACATGGCAGGAGGCTGAGACCCGTTACCAGGCGAGTGCTGGCTTTGCGGAACGTGAAAGACTGGAACTTTTCAGCGCCGTCTTCCGGGGCGCTACCTCCTTTCTGTCAGTTTAAGATCATGGATCAGTCGGTGTCAATGACCGAAGAGGCTCGCTCTTCCTCCGCTTCTATCTGAGCTTCAATGTGAAGGAGCAGGAAGATCATATACATACTGATATAACACATCATTGTGTTTTGCGTGAAAACGGACTCCAGCTTGTAATCTACCTTTACACGCTTGTTGATGCGCTCAGATGCAGTGCGCAAGTTGTACGTCTCGGTCCATTCATCGGTGTCACGGCGGGGAATAGTGAGGAAGCGGGGATCATCACGCTGATGGACCAGTACGTCCTTGCCGTGCTTGTTGTTCTCGCTGCCAGGGCAGGGAGATTCACACATGCACACGGGGTTCCCGTTCTCATCTTTGGACATCTTCGGACACCGGAACTTGAACAGGCCTCGTTTCCTGTCTGTGCCATTCGGCTTCATCTGGTACCCCTGTTGGCAGTATACGACACCGTCTTTCATGGTATACCCATGCTCGTTGCATTCCATAGTGGTAGGAATGTCAAGGACAGGGTGGTTTGGGTCAGGATCGGATGCATCGTCATCCTTCTTGAAACACTCGGCCGGAACAGAAATGTACGAATTAAGCTTGGACTTTGGGCAAAGTGCAGCACATTCGCAAGTACAGGCTTTCTTGCCGTCTACCTTCGAAAAGCAAGGGCAAGTAAACTTAACTGCGCCTGTTTTCTTGACGGTTCCATCCATCTTCATCTCCTTTTTTAGAGGACAGAGAGGGACAGAATTCTCATTCAGGGAAAACTGATCGGGAAGACGAACGGAACTGGCTCCACGCTTGTTCAAATCAATGAGGCCATTCACTCCCTCGTCAAAAAGAAGGTTGTAGATGGGGACAGCATCGTGGGCAGAGTCAAGGCTCATTTCCTTGGGCATGAACTCGGGTAAGTAGGCTTTGAAGCGAAAAAGGGTCTCAATGAACCCGTAGCTGTCGTGCCGGGAGGCTGGTCCAAGATAGAAAAACAGGGGCAATTCGACTTTGCCGGCGGCCGTCAATATGTATGCATCGAACCCAAAATAAAAGCATTTCTTGTGGGAATCCCAGCCGATATCTGCATCAGGTCGGGGATAGAATCTCAATTTGCCGACAAATTCCTCACACGGCAGCTTTCCATCGACCATTTTGTGCAAATGGCAGCAGTCAGATCTGTTCTTCCTATCACGGCAGGGGCACCTACCGTTTTCGGTGAAAGGGCAAAAGCGGTAGCTTGTTTCCTGAGACGCTACAACAAAAGAGGTTCCATCCCCGGCTATGTGCGAGATATTGGCTGGTAATACTCCATATCTTACTGATTCGCTCAGTCCAAATCTGTAATACAACTTCAGCAGGGTTCCGAAGCCCTCCTTGGCAGCATCAAATGACGTGGCACTGAGTTTCGCAATCCGCGATTCGCACGAATCAGTCTCAATGGGTGGAGCCTTGTCACCATTCTCCTTAGGGCGATCCGGCTTAGGGTGGGTTTCACGAACTTTGCTTGATGCTACATCCGAACGGTCGAGGTCCCAAAGGCGATCACTACAGAAATCACGAATCGTTTGAGCGCAAGGTATAGTCCTTGGACCAGCAGGATAGACATCGCGGAGAGAGAGTCCGGGAGGCACATTAGGCTTAGGGATGAAACCACACATGGCAGCATAGCGAGCATCCTCCAGTTTCTCAGCCAGCTTCTCGGGGCTCTCGAGCTTTAGCTTGCTGGACAATAAAAGCGCTCTCATCATACAGCACGGGTCCTTGGACGGCCTGCCCATAGGCTCGTACTTATTCTCTTTCGTCAGAATATCCCGTAGGGAATCAAAGTTGGTAAACTTTAGTAGCTTGATCAACCGCACGATCTCAGGTGTGAGGGGATACCCAGTTGCAGTAACATATTTGTCAAAGAAATTTTCCAGATACTTGATAAAGTCCTCGTGCTTCAAGCACTTTCTTAAGGGCGCCAGCATATTGCATTCTCCTTTACTAAAAACAGCGAGGTCATCTCATCATTACGGTGAGATGACCTCGCTGTTTTGATCAGGTTGGCGCATTTGCTTCCTCACATATGGTACGCACCTCAGACAGAGAACCCTCAGCAGCACTTATCACCGGGATAAGGCGCTTTATCTGAAACCTCAGACGTCGTACCTCTTCATCCAGCAACTTGTTCCTTGCTTCCTGTTTCTGCAGCAGGTCACGCGTTTCCTCGAGTTCAGCCAGTACCAGCTTAAACTCGGTGTATGTGGGAGTGGTAGTCTCCTTGGTCTCAAAGGAAGCAGAATCTGCTTCCTTTGGTACCTCGGTCTTTACCTTTCTCGGCCTTCCTGGTTTGCCAGTGGGGACTATCTCACCTTCGGCATTTAGTTTTCCTATCAGCTGACGTTGCGGACGGGACATTTTTGCAGCTGGATCCCATACAGAAACGCTGCTATAGACGTATGTAATACCAGTTTTCTTGTTATGACTCTTTACGATACAGGCCAACGTATAACCCCTCCAGTGTGTGGTACTCTGACAGTATATCATAAAGCAAGATATGGGACAAGATTGATGTTTTGCACAAAAATATGGCTCCATTTAAGGTTCTTTTTGTGCAAATTGCAAATGGAGTGATTTTTTGATCTACTTCGTCTGGAACCCACGCCCCGCCTGCGCTAAGCTGCAACAGGCAGCGACAACAGCAGGCCGATCCAGCAGACATGTAAAGTCTGCTGGATCGGCCTGCTGTTGTTCCAAACCAATATGGGTTTCAAGGGCCTCGCTATGGGATCCGGGTCGATCCTTCTCTGATCTCGGCTCCAGTGCCAGTCTTTGCTTCAGTCCATGGCCTGTCCTGCCATAGCCTCGGTTCAGGTCTATACCCAGTCTGGGTCTCAATCTGTGGCCTCATCTACGCCAGGCCTGTGGTTAACAAGGATAAGTGGGCAACTGATTTATTCCTCAAAAGCTTGTTAGGGAGCCTATTTTGCGCCTGCAAAAAACCCTTGTGCCACAAGGGAAAAATAGTTTCTGGGAACACTCCATTATTTAAGAGACCTCTCTTTTCCACAGTATTCTTCGGCAAAGCATGCCGCAAGAATTCTTGAGGGAAAAATCACGCAGGAGCAGATAGAAAAAAGTTCACAGTATGAGAAAATGGTTAAACCCAGACTTCTTGCTTTAGAAGAACTAGATACAATCCTCAATAGCGATTTTACCTTATACTCTTTTGTGGCAAAGTTTGCGCCTTTTACTACCCAGATCCGTGCTGACTATCTTATTTCCAGTCATATCAATGGGAACAGTTTTGTCTTTCTCATCCGTAACGGCAAAAAAGGTCTTGTCTGTGACTGCGTCTGCTCCTCCACATTTATCAAGGGAACTCGGGATTATGGAGCGAACCAGCGTCCCTATACACTCTTGAAAAAGACGCGGACAAATCTTTCTGACAATTCAACGACCATTCTTTTTCAGAAAGAAGGCTTTATCGAACCGCCGGATAGGGATGAAACAAAAAAAGATTCTGGTACTTCCCATCCGGACGTTTGAACTAAGCGGAGTTTCTTGTGATCATAACAGGTCAAAATCAGCCTGATTCGCTTTCTCTCTTCACTTGATCTTGTCTTCTGTGTATCTGGTATCCATACATCTTTTCTCACACTGGAGCTCAGCATGTGGACTTGCAATTAGTCGCCTTCGAATTCCAAGAACGAAAAGTGCGGTTCAGGCTGGCTCGCGGGACGTGTGCCCAACCTTCTAACGTTTCTACACCTTTTAATTATCCACAAGCACGAATTTACAGCGGGGTATGTTGTGCCTGTAGTACTGAGATTGCTTGATGCCAAAAAACAAAAAAGGGGTTTTCACAGCTTCTAACCTTGCTCAGAAGTTAGTGAAATCCCCTTTTTTCTGCGTTATTCGAAACTTTTAAGCCGTTTTACACGCACACTGCATTGTATCAAAATAGGAAAGAAAATCGACACGTCCTGCAATACCGGCTTCTCCCCGTACTGGAAGCTCACATGGTCCAGCACGATGTCCTGATCCTCCACGTCCATGCTCTTGAGGGGGCGGTAGTCCTCCTCGGGCTCCGCCAACAGGCTGGAGATGTAGAAGAGCTCTCCGTTCAGGCTCATGAGGCTGGTGTAGAGGCCGGGGAAGGAACTGAAGGCGTTGTATGCCAGGAGGATGTAGTTCTGGAAGGCGGCCAGGTCCGTGATGTTCATGGAGCCGGCATTCACCATGGGCACGCCCATCACAAAGACGATGATGGTGATAAAGTCTGTGATGGCGCCGCCCACCAGGCCGATCACCAGCGTCAGCCAGGCCTGATAGAGCACCGCGTGGAAGTACTGCCGGTTGGCCTCCTTGCCAAGCTTCAGCTCGTCCTGCCAGGTGTGCATCTGGCGGATCTGGGTGAAGAAGCTGAGATGCTCCGAGAAGTATGCCGTGAGCTCGGCGTTGGCCCGTCTCTCCCGGCGGCTGCGGAGGAACAGCAGCTTGCCCTCCAGCCAGGTGTCGAAGAGGATGTAGAGCACGATCACCGGCAGGATCACCAGCATGGAGGTGTTGATGGCGGATAGACTGGTGATGCTGAGATAGGCGGCATACATGCCGGTGATAAACCCGATCAACGTGGTGATGAGCCCGGTGGCCAGACCCGCATCGTTGGTGATCCAGCTCAGCAGCTGGGAGGCGTTGCGCCCAAAGGCGCTCATGTGCATTCTGAGGGCGTGGCGCATCAGCTTGTTCTGCATCCGGCGGGTTACCGTGGCGCTGGCGTAGAAGGACGGGATGTGCTCCAGCATCCCCACCACCAGGGCCAGCACGCTGAACCCAGATAGCCCACCACCGTGGAGAGGCCATCGATGCGGCCGGTCTGCATCTGGGTGTAGTACGGGATGTAGGCCACGGAGACGTTGGTGCTGATAAACCCGATCACCACCTGGATGATGTACAGGGCCCAGGGGATACGGATCTGGAAGATCAGGCCCAGGGTGCGTTTCCACATGCCCCTTTGTCTCTGCTGTGTCATGCCCGCACCTTCCCTTCCATAAAGCCCTGCAGGAATGCGCTCTGGGAGACCACTTCTTCCGGAGCGCCCTGGGCGGCCAGCTGGCCCTTGTCCAGCACCACCACCCGGTCTGCGATGCGCATCACCGCCGGGGTGTGGGCGATGATGATGGTGCAGCGGTTCTGGGAGACCCGTTTCAGCACGTCCATGAGATCCGCCGCGGCGATGGCATCCATGGAGGCGGAGGGCTCATCGAAGATCAGGTAGTGGCTCTCCAAGAGCAGCGCCCTGGCCACCGCCAGGCGCTGCCGCTGGCCGCCGCCAGGCGCTGCCGCTGGCCGCCGGAGAAGTTGTTGCCGTACTCCTCCAGCCTGGCATCCAGGCCGCCGGGGAGGCGCGGACAAAGCCGGCAGCCCCCGCCTGCTCCAAGGCACTCCACATCGCCGCATCGGAGACGGCGCCGTTGCCATACTGCATGTTCTCCCGCACGGTGCCGGAGAACAGCAGGCCGGTCTGGCTCACCATCACAAACTGCTGGCGGTAGCTATCCAAGGCGTATTGTTCAGCCAGATTTGTCCCAACTGTAATTGTACCTTGATCGGGTTCATAGAGCCGGAGCAGCAGATTGGCCAAGGTGGTCTTGCCGCAGCCGCTCTCCCCCAAGAGGGCGGTGATCTTCCCGTCCTCAAAGGTGCAGGAGAGGTTCTGGAGCACCGAATGCCCCTCGGTATAGGCGAAGTTCACCTTCTCCATGGTAATGTCCCCTGTGAGGTTACCGCATGGCGCCCCCGCCTGGGACTCCTCCGGCTGGTCCAGGATGTCCCCGATCCACTCCGCGCCGCCCTGGATGGTCTTCAGGTTGTTCCAGTACATGGTGAACTCCCGGACGGAGCTGGTGAAGACGCTGCTGAAGAGGAAAAAGGATGTCCAGGCCCGCAAATTGATCGCCTCCGCCTGGAAGAGGCCGTACGCCACCACGGTGATGAGGGCGCTCTGCAGCAGGTCCACCGCAGACTGAGACAGGTCCTGCAGCTGGCTCAGCCAGCTCCCCCGGATGTTGAGGCGGTAGAGGCGTCTCGTGAGCTGCTCGCCCATATCCGCCTCTTTGTCCTCCCGGGCAAAGGCCTTGGCCAGGGGGATATTGGCCACCATCTCCGCCAGGCGGTCTATGAGGTTGGAGTTGATCTCCGCCTCCCGGTTGTTCAGGAAGTAGTTCACCCGGCCGAAGAGAAAGGCCAGGAAGATCTGCACCGGGATGAAGCCCAGCAGGATGGCGCTGAGCCGCCAGTCGTAATTGGCCACCCGGCCGAAGACCCCCACGGCGGTGTACCCCGCCGTCACCAGGGGCAGCAGCACCACGATGAAGGAGGACTCGATGACGTAGGCCTTGCTCACGATCCGGTACACGGCGTCCCGGGGCGGCTCTCCCTGGAAGTACCGCATGGGCAGCCGCAGCACCTTGGCTGTGAGGGCATCCCGGGTGTTCTGAATCATCCTGCCGCTGGCCACCTGCCGGAGGAAAATGCTGGCGCTGTCCACCAGCAGGCGGAGGAGAATCAGCAGCACCAATGCGGTCACCACCGCTGCCGTGGTCTCCCCTGCCATCAGGCGGGCGGTGTAGTCCGTCTCGTTGATGCCCAGATTCACCCCGCCCAGGTCCACTACCAGGTAGATCACAATCCACAGCCAGGGCAGCCGGATTCGGGTGAAGATCTTCAGATACCGCTTCCAGGTGCCCTTGCGGCTTTTCAGCTGTACCCGATCCTGCTCCGGACTCTTTGTGTCCCGCTCCATAGGCCTCACTCCTTTAACACGCTAAATCGTGAGGGCATCATACCGCAGAAAAAGAAGGCGCACAACCGGCGATGCCGATTGTGCGTCAGAACGCGTCAATTAGGTTCCGCTGTCTTTAGTGCACCAGGTGGATTCCCAGCTCCTGCAGCCCCTCCAGCAATGCCTCGTAGCGGTGGCGGGACACCGGCACGGGGTCCCGCCTGCCCCGCAATTGCACCTCGTAGAGCTGGCGCCGGGTGTCCCGGACGCTCTCCACCCGCCAGAGGGAGATGATGAAGGACTGGTGGCAGCTGAAGAACCCGTGGGGGCTCAGCATCTCCTCCAGCTCTTTCACGGAGCCGTTGGCGATCCGCAGTTCCTCCGTCTCGGTGGTGAGGATGTTCTTGCGCACCACCCGCTCCACGCAGACGATGTCCCGGGCATCCAGGATGCGGTACCCCTGCAGCAGGCGGAACATCAGCTGAGCCGGCTGCTGTACCCGGGCGGCTTTCAACTGCCGGCGGGCCTCCTCGATGGTCTCCTGCAGCTTCTCCGCCTGGATGGGCTTGGTGAGAAAGTCCAATGGGTGAAAGCCGTATCCATCGATGGCGTACGAGGAGTGGCCGGTGAGGAAAACCACCATCAGCTGGGGGTACTGCTCCCGGAGCGTGCGGGCCACGGAGAAGCCCAGTTCCTGGTGCAGTTCGATGTCCAGAAACAGCAGCTGGGCGGTGTCCGTCTCCAGCCAGTCCAAGAGCGCCTGGCCGGTGCTGAAGCGCCCTGCGATCTCCACATCCGGAAAGGCCGCGAGGGCCGTCTCCGCCGCCATGCGGGACTCGGGGCTGTCGTCCAGAAGCAGGGTTCGGATTTTCACGGCTGCACCTCCTCATCCCGCTCCAGGTTCACCCGGTTGGGCAGGTTCACCACGAAGCGGACCACGTCCTCTCCAAATTCGGGATAGATCCGTCGCCGCAGCGGCGCACGGTCTGCTGTACGGTGGCAAGGCCGATGCCCTCGTGGCGGCGCTTTGTGGAGAACCCCGGCTCAAAGGCCCGGGCGATGGTGTCCCGATCTCCGGTGAAGCGGTTCTCACAGAGGATCACGGTGTTGCCCCGCCGCTTGAAGATGCTGAGCTTGATCCCCGCCGCCAGGTCTTCCGGGGTCTCCAGGGCGTCTATGGCGTTCTGCAGCAGATTGCCGATGATCCGGTTGCAGGCAAACCCGCTACAGAGGGTGTCCGCCATATCGTAGGTGATGCGGAGGTGGAGGTCTGCCCCCTTCTTTCTGGCCTCCTCCCGCATGTTGTACACCATGGCCCCCACCACAACGTCTGCCAGGGGCATGATCTGGTTCACATCTCCCGCCTCCGCCACAAGGCGGTTCACGTAGTGCCGGCAGTCCTCATAGCGGCCGGCGGCCACCATGCCGGAGATGGCGTTGAGGTGGAGGTTGAGGTCATGGCGCTGGGAGCGGATCTGGTTCATGTAGTCCCGGGTGTCCCCCTGCCAGCGGGCCAGCTCCCGGCTGCGTACCTCCTGGAGGATGCTGCGGCAGAGAAGCCGCTGCATCAGGAGCAATGCCAGAAGCACCAGGGCGGTGCCGGCGGCGGTGAGCAGCAGCACCGCATCGTCTGCATCGGAGAGGGCGCTCCCCTGCATCCAGAGTCCCGCCGACACCAGGAGCAGCGGCAGCCACGTCAGGAGGGGCAGGGCCGACAGCAGCAGGTACTCCCCCGTCCGGCAGTTGCTCCAGTCCAGCTCCCCGCTGTTCTGGTGTACCAGCTCCCACACGGCGGCCAGCAGCAGCACGGCGATGCAGAGCCCGATCTTCTGGGGCTCTCCCGTAAGCCAGGCAAAGGGAACAGACACCGGCAACAAACCCAGGGCCAGCCCGGTGGCGGCCAGCGGATAGCCCTGATACAGTTCCAGCAGGACGGTGAGCAGACTGCCCAGGAGCACAGAACCCAGAAAGGCGCCGCTTGGCAGCAGTAAGGCCAGGATCCCGTAGGCGATGCCTCCCGCAAGAACCGCCAGGATGGGCTGCCAGTCCCGGCGGAGCACCTCCTGCAGGATCTCCAGGGGCGCCTGGGGAATGTCCTCCAGGGCAACCGGAAAGTGCTCTCTGCACTGCCGCTGCACCAGGCACTGCAGGGTGATCAGCAAAACACAGGCGGTGAGTCCCTGCCACATACCAACACCTCCGGGCACCACAATTTGGGCCATGATATCACGTTTTGCAGTGCAACGCAAAGGAAATTGCAAATTTCCAGAAACCGGCGGACATGAGTCCCAACGTCATCGGCGCACAGCAGCTGGAACGGAAAGCGCGGCAGAGCGGACCCCGCAGGGATCCGTTCTGCCGCTCTCCATGGTCTTGTCTTGTCTCTTCAGAGATCGCCAAACACCTGTTCCAGGTCGATCACGCAGCCCGGCAGGACCAGCACAGGCACTTTGTCTTTCTCCCGATATACCCGTATCTCGCTGAACCTGCTGTCCACACGCTCGCAGACAAAGACCCGTTTCACCTCTGGGCATACCATCCAGTACTCCCGTACGCCTGCCCTCTCATAGAGGTCGAACTTTTGATCCACATCGTGATTTCGATCAGATTCGGAGAGAATCTCCACCACGAAATCCGGTGCACCTTTGCAGCACGCCCGATCCAGCTGCTCCGGATTGCAGACCACCATGAGGTCCGGGAAGACAGGTCTCTTGTATTCCGTCGGGACATCCTCCCTGCCGTAGAAAAGGTACACCGGAAATGTTGTGCCGAGCAGACGGCACGTCTTGCCCCTTGAGAACGCATTGAGCATCTCCCCCAGGTTGAAGTGGACCCTTGCATGCGCATACGATACCTCTTTTACTGGGACAAGCACTCCATCCTGCAGTTCATACCGCTTTTCCTCGTCCAACACATTTGACATTCGAATTTCCTCCCAATATTGCAGATTGTCTAAAAAACTTCTATTTTATCAAACAATATTGTATAATCACTGCGCATTCTTTTCAAGCGGCACTTCATTGAAATTTAGTCCGTTTAAATATGTTAAATTGGTCACATGTATCGCGGCAGCTCAAAAAAGAGGTTCTCCTATTGGCGCAGCATCTGCCTCAATGGGAGAACCTCTTCTGATTATTCGATGGGGTCATCGTCCGTGACGTAATGCACCTCGCCGATCTCCGGCTTCGGGGCCTCGATCTCGTCTTCATCGTCCGGGATGTGGCCGCCGAAGAACCACTTCTCCCGCATGGCGGAGAGGAACTCCCGGGTGATAGGGAAGCCGCTGCTCTCCCCGAGTACCGCGTCTACGCCGCAATACGGGCAGATGGCAGTGCCCCGCCGGTCCAGGGGGTTGTCTGCGATCACCCACTCCGTGATCTCGGAGGAGGAGAAGATCTTCCGGCAGTAGAAGCAGCCGCAGATCTGCTCTTGCTCCAGCTCTGGCTTGTGGTTGGCGGAGTAGTAGTGGGCGAAATAGGTGGGGTTGTTCAGGATGTCCCCGGACTCGGCACTGTAGTAGAGGGAGAGATGGTCCAAGATGTGCTCTGGGTCCGAGACCACTTCAAAGAGGTCCGGGGGATAGAAGAAGCAGTTGTCCGAGCAGTCCTTCACGAGGTAGAGCCCGTCCACGTCCCGGCCGATGGCGATGTACTCCTCGCCGTGGATCACGCCGCCGCCCCGGCTCCGCTGGGTGGGGCCAACGCAGCGCACCACCGCCTCCGCATGGGAGAGCAGGTTGTCCGGGTCCTCCAGCACCTCGAAGTCCTCCAAAGGCTTGAAGTCCTGGATGTTGCCCGCGTTGTCCATCACATGGAGGCTGTTGCGCAGGCCGTTCCAGTACTCCAGGAAGTACGCATCGTACACCTGGCCCTTGGTGAAGTGGCCCTCGTGGTACTCGTCATCTCCAATAAAGCGAACCTTTGCCGGTTTCATTCTGATCTTCCTTTCTTTCTCTGGCTTACAGTATCTTCCAATCCAATGGATGGTCAGACAAATGTTCTAGAAAAAAGCTGGACTCTGAAGCTCTGTCGTGCTATTATTGTGGCAATCGCCCGGCCGCTCTCCAGGCCCGGCGCCGTTCATGATCAAAAGGAGGTTTCCCCACATGTGCACCGCTGCTTCGTTCTCCACAAAAGCCCACTACTTCGGCCGCAACCTGGATCTGGAGTACTCGTACCATGAGACCGTTACGGTAACGCCCCGGAACTACCCCTTCCATTTCCGCAAGATGGGAGACAAGCCCACCCACTACGCCATGATCGGCATGGCCTTTGTGGCGGACAACTACCCCCTGTACTACGATGCCACCAACGAGTGCGGCCTCAGCATGGCCGGCCTGAACTTCCCGGGCAACGCGGTCTATCGGCCCATGGACCCCGGCAAGGACAACGTGGCCCCCTTCGAGTTCATCCCCTGGATCCTCAGCCAGTGCGCCACCGCAGATGAGGCGGAGACCGCACTGAAGAAGCTCAACCTGGTGGATCACGACTTCAGCGAGCAACTGCCCGCCTCTCCCCTGCACTGGATCGTGGCGGACGCCCACCGCTGCCTGGTGGTGGAGCCCATGGCGGACGGCCTGCACATCTACGACAACCCGTACAAGGTGCTCACCAACAACCCGCCTTTCGACTTCCACCTGCTGAACATCACCCAGTACCTCAGCTCCACCCGGG
Source organism: uncultured Oscillospiraceae bacterium (assembly GCA_947629915.1). Classification (GTDB taxonomy): domain Bacteria; phylum Bacillota; class Clostridia; order Oscillospirales; family Oscillospiraceae; genus Enterenecus. Next base: position 13,317 of record CANRFN010000111.1, read on the forward strand.
AGGAGGTCACCAGCCGGTTCTCCGCGGAGTTGGACATTCCCATGACGCCCTTCAGCCGCGGCATGGGCTCCTTCGGCATCCCCGGAGACCTGTCCTCCGCCTCCCGCTTTGTAAAGGCGGCCTATACCCGGGGCAACTCCGTCTGCGGAGACAGCGAGTCCGAGAGCATCAGCCAGTTCTTCCACATCCTCGGCTCTGTGGCCCAGCAGAAGGGCTGCTGCCGGGTGGGCAGCAAGTTCGAGTACACCATATACTCCTCCTGCTGCAACACGGACACCGGCGTCTATTACTACACCACCTACGAGAACAGCCAGATCACCGCAGTGGACATGCACAAGGTGCCGCTGGACAGCGAGGAGCTGGTGATCTATCCGCTGGTAACCGGGCAGCAGATCAACTACCAGAACTGAGCCTCCAGGCTTCCACATAGTACCACAGCCGGGCCCAAAAGCAAAGAACTCATTTGGCAAAAACTGCATCCCTTTTGGGACAGGTTTCTGTGCCGGCCAACCAACAAACGCTCTCCATGGCATCGCCCGAACGCGTCTGCGTTCGGGCGATGCTTTTTATGCTGTTGGGCCGCGGCTGCTTCTCACACCCGGATGAGCTTGTCCCACTGGCCATCGTAGAAGTACACGCTGTCCGTGAGCACATCCGTGGGGTCCACCACGTCAGTCCGGCGGTTCATCTCGTAGAGGCTCTGCTTCATGCTCTCCACCGAGTAGTGGAGGCTCTCCTTCCAGAGGATCACCTCGTGGATGCTGCTGGGGACGATGTAGAAGTCCTCCCGCATGTTCTGGTGCACCTCCCGGAGCACCTTGGGGATCAGCATCAGGGCGGCGCCGTTCACCTCGTTGGTGGAGAGCATGTACCCGCACTTGCCGGTGAGCCGGGTGCTGTCCAGCGGCTTCGGCTTCATCCCCCGCTGCATGCTGCGGTAGTCCATCTTGCGCACCACCACGCCGTATTTCTCCACCGTGTTCCGCTGGGCCGCCTCGTAGAGCTCCTCCTCCGTGAGGTTCTCCCGCTCCATGAGCTCGTACGGGATCAGGGTGGACATGTACACCGCCTTCTGCGTTGCGGGAACGGGGACGCGGAACACCGCCGCCAGATCCAGCACATTCACATGGGCGTTGTTCTCCAGCATGTTCTTGTTCTTCTCCTGGCTGAGGGCCTGGATCACCACGTTCTGCAGGATCTGCTCCCGCTCCAGGCACGGTGCGGTGATCTTCGGCCGGGCCTCAAACATCTTCAGGGCCTCCTGCATCCTCGCAGCCGCCTCCTGGGTCTGCTCCTCCAGGGACAGATCCTGGGGCATGTCCTCCAGATAGATCGTGGGTCCCAGGGTGCCGCCCTGCAGCAGGAAGCAGAATCCCGTCAGCTCCTCGTTGCGGCGGTACACGGTGCGCACCTCGATCTCGGTGCCCTCCCCGAACATTCTCCGCATCCCCACTGCGATCTGCTCTGCCCGCTCCAATTTCTCCTGATTTGTCTGTACTGCCATGTGAATATCCTCCCCTTGTATTCTGAAAGCCGCCGAGGACTTCGGCGCCTTTCTTTTGGCAAAAAGTGTGTTGTAACTGCTGAAAATTCTGATTTTTATACCCGATTTTGTTTGAAAAGAAACTTTCCAGGTTCCAGATTTGGACGTCCGAACCCTGGATCAGACCGGTTTCAATAAGTGTGCGGTTTTCCGCAACGCATATGGTCCCCTGTTCCGGCCCGGTTTCGCAACCTATTATAGCAGGTTTTCGTGGGTTGTAAAGAGGGGGAGAGGATAGAAATTTCCGAAAACCATGGAACGTCACTTTTCCATGTCTATTTTTCAGCTGTTTACCGCACTTTCCCGCCCGCTTTCGGCCGAAAACTCCATAATTTAGCCCGAAAACAGAACTTATGAAAATTTTTGAGTAGAGGATTCCGATCCATCTCCCCGTGCGCCCTTCCAATCCGTTCCAACCCCATATCACCAGTTGTACCCGACTTTCTAGGTATAACCACTGCATATGAAAACATGATTGTATGAATTTTTGTGCCCATAATCCCGAATTTTCTCTTCAGATCCTCTTGATTTCTCCAGCGATATGTCATACAATCCATGTACCGACAGAAGCCCGATTTTCCCCGGTCCAAGTCGGCATATCACAAGTATTTGCTTCTATCAAATCACAGCAAATCGCAAAAAGCAAATTTCATCCGTTTTTCACTGCATTTCTTCCATTTTGATACAGAAAGAAGGTTTTCCCATGCCCAGCGAACACGATGCCATCTACACCGTCTTCTCCAAGCCCCCGGTCTTCGCAGATCTCTTCAACCAGTACAAGCGCAGCCACCCGCACGATGCGGATTGGCCCACCCTGGTCCCGTCCGCTCTGCGCAAGCAGAACACGTACTGGCTTCTGAAGCACCCCAACACCCGCCCCGATGCCAGGCAGACCCTGGTGCTCATGGAGGACAAGTCCCGGATCTACCTGCTTGCCCTGGAGTCCTTCCAGGACAAGAGCATCCCCTTCTTTGTCTGGCACTGGGATATGGCCCTGGACGGCTACAAGGACCAGTGCTTCATCAATCCCCAGCCCACCTGGCACCGCAAGCCCCACTCCATCCTGGTGTGCTATCTGGGCACCGAGGCGTACACCAGCTCCCGCAAGTTCACAGACGCCATGCGCCCGCAGGACCTCCCTCTCAACCCCGCCCTGGAGGCCAAGGTAGAGCTGTATGTCAATCTGGCCTCCCTCACGGACCAAACCGAGGCGGAGAACGCCGCATACCAGACAGAGCTCCGGGAACTGGCGGAGGCCCTGCGCCTGGCCCACGGCAAATCCCGGGCGGAGCTCCGCACCCTGGTGCGCACCCATCCCCTGTTCCAGGACATGGACGCCGATGTGGCCCGGCTGCTGGCGGAGCTCCTCCATGTGGCAGAGCCTGTGGGTGATGAGGGCGCCAGGCGGCTGAACCTGGCCCAGGGGGAGGAGCTGGCCTACATGGCGAACAGCCGGGCGTGCCCGGAGGGCCGGCAGAAGCACATGGAGCAGCACCCCATGAAGAACAACACCGCGGGTATCCAGCACACCTCCATCGCCTGAGGCTCTCCTCGAAAGGCGGTGTCTCCATGCAAAGCCTCCCGTCCCCGCTGTACAGCCTCTTCTCCAGGCCCGCGGTCTTCGCAGAGCTCTTCAACCAGTACAAGTGCACCCACCCAGATGAGGCGGAGTGGCCTTCTCTGGACCCCAGGCGCCTCCGCCTGGAGGATACGTACTGGCTGTATCGCCACCCCGCATTCCCAAAAGACGCCCACCAGACATTGGTTCTCATGGAGGACAGCAGGAGCGTTGATCTCCTGGCCCTGGAGACCCATCCGGACCCGCAGATCCCCTTCCATGTCTGGCACTGGGGACAGTGCCTCAAGGGCTGGGATCCCGCGACAGATCCCGTAGACCCGCACCCCGCCTGGCGGCGCAAGAGTCACTTCGTGCTAGCGGCGTATCTCGGCACCGATCCGTATGCGGTACCCGTGCCAGCGTCACTGCCCCCGGATGCCCAGGAGCGCCTGGTGGACATCCAGCAATACGTCCCACGCATCTCCTTCACGGACCAGACCGAGGCAGAGAGCACCGCATACCAGACGGAGCTTTGGGAACTGGCGGAGGCCCTGCGCCTGGCCCGCGGCAGTTCCCGGACGGAGCTCCGCACGCTGGTGCGCGCCCATCCCCTGTTCCAGGACCTGGACGCCGATGTGGCCCGGCTGCTGGCAGACCTGCTCCACACGGCGCAACCCGTTGGCAAACCCAACGCCAGGCGGCTGAACCTGGCCCAGGGCGAGCTCCTCTATGCGGAGAGCTGCCGCAGGCCCCAGCCCGATCTCACGGCGTACCCCACCGCCAGCTGAACCCTATCCAAAACGCAATGAGCCCCGGAATCTCACGAGAGATTCCGGGGCTCATGGTCTTTCCCCCTGAAATGGAACTGCGAGTTCACCCATGTGTGCCAGGATTTTGTGCTATTATCGACCCAGAACTGTATGATTTCAAAATAAAATACTTATTATTTGGCAGCAGAAAGGAGTCCTTTTCTTGACGGATCCCCTGTTCCTCGAGCTCATGGAGAGTGCCCAGGAAGCTGCGGCATTTGCCCACGGAGACACCTCCCGCTGTCGGGTGGTCCGCTGCACGGACCCGGTCCCGGAGTACACCGCCCAGGATGTGGTCCGAATCCGGGACGCTCTGGGAATGGATCGGGTAGGCTTTGCCCTTCTGATGGGGGTCTCCTCCCGGACCGTCCAGGCCTGGGAGACTGGCCGCGGCGGCCTCAAAGGTCCCGTCCGGCGGCTGCCGTACCTGCTGGAGGACGATCCCGCCCTGGTTGAGCGGTTGGGCTTTGGGGAGCGCTTAGACTACACAAAGTGGCAACAGGACTATTTCGATGGCCTTTCTCTAGACACCCTTTTGGAGGCAGCCTATGCCTGGGACAGCGCACACCCCATCAGGAGGCGGCCAGAGCAAGACGGATGAACGCCCGATGAAGCCCCTTCTCAGACACCTGCCGCCGCCCCCGCAGTCAGGCAGGTGTGCCAGGGTTTTGTACTATCATCCGCCCAGAGAAGCAGAATTTCAATTGAAATACTTATTATTCGTCAGAAGAATGGAGGCACACGCATGGAAAACACCCTCTTTGAAAAGCTCAAGAGCGGTTTGGAGGACGTCATCGCCTTTGAGCGGGGAGACACCTCCCGCTGTCGGGTGGTCCGCTGCACGGACCCGGTCCCGGAGTACACCGCCCAGGATGTGGTCCGAAT
>CANRFN010000112.1 GCA_947629915.1 uncultured Oscillospiraceae bacterium
GTGTCCCCAAAATCCGGCATTTTCCCCTCAAATAGCGTGGCGTCCGTGGTGCAGCACACTACGTCGCTTCACAGCTGTCAAGAAAAATGTGATGTATCTGAGGAGACAGAAAAACCCCAGCACCTCCCGGGACGGAAAGTGCTGGGGTTGGGGGATGCGGTTTTGCAGTGGGGTGAGCAGACTGCAGTTGGCGCTCGTCTTGTAAGGGTGATGTGGGCAGCCCGGTGCAGACTTCTTACTTCTGCCCTTTCTTCTCCCGCTGGAAGGTCAGGACCTGAAAGCAGATCATCTTCGTCCTGGTGATGGGGGTGCGCATGTACTCCTGTTTGAGCAGGGAGATGACCTTGTCACGGTCCTGCTCGTACACCGGTTCGGCGTCTGAGGCATCGGGCTCCTCGCTATCCTGCTGTGCAGATGCGGTGCCGGAATGCTCATCGGGCACATAAAGGTAGCTCCAGAAGTACGGCGGCAGCTGGAATTGTGGGTCCAGAGCCTTGATTTTATCCGCATCTTCGCCATCTGCATCGCGGAAGCAGATGTAGGGATGGCCGCAATCGTCTTTGGTGATCAGCCTGCCTGCGATATCACCCAGACCGGGAACATCGGACAGGGGAACGGAGTCCACCAGATGATAGTTGCCCTTGTTATCCCGCATTGCGTTGATGACTTTGTCCGCCACGCGCCAGTCCTTCGGGTGGCGATCCTCTTCATAGCGGCCGCGGTGGGAGATACAGAGGACAATCCGATCTCGGCCGAAATCCTGCATCTTGAGCCGCTCACAGAATCGATCGATCACGGTGGAACTGCCGTCAGACTTGTCCAGATCCTCACTCAGGAGTTTTGGGAAGCACATGATGTTGCAGTACATCGTTTTGATGTGGGCCTTGTTGTCTGGACCCAGGAAGTCATCCATGCCCATGGGATAGAAATCGACACTGTCCATCCCCTCCAGGTCGAACTGGACAGGCCACTCCACCAGGTCTATGCCTCTGTAATACAGGGACCCTACGGACATGCCGGCCTCTTGCAACTGCTCTTTTGCATGCAGCAGGCTGAGCCCATCGAGCTTGGAGCCGCAGCCAAAGGAATAGACGGTGATATTGTTCTCGGCCATTAGGTTGGCCAAGGCGATCCGGTACATCACGGAGTACTCGAATGCATATGCGATCGCGTAGCGGAGCAGATAGTAGCGGACTTGCTGTGCATCGCTGTAGTCTGGCAAACCGCGCTTGAACGTCATCTTCCGGAGGCTCTCGTTGGTTCGATCCGGATCCATCTCCAAATCGAGGCAGAAATCCCGGAGGATCTCTTTCAATCTGCCGGTGAGGTGATCGATCTGTGAGCTGTCTGAGGGGGCCCAGGGACGATTTTCCTCACCTTTGCCCGCTGCGAGCAGGCGCGGTGTGATAACCCCGGCCGCATCGGCGGCTTTTATCGCGGTTTCGATGTCGTCTATCTCATGGACTGTAGAGCCGTCTGTGGGGATGCGCTTATAGCGGGAGTTTTTGAAGCTCTCATCGAGGCCCCCAACGGCCTCGTCCTTCATCTTGTCGTTAGACACCTGGTCTGAATTGGTTGGGTCACGATGATAGGACCCGTCTACCTCGATGAGGAAGTGGATCTTGTCATCCTTGCAGACGGCGATATCAAAGCGGGAGCCCCTATTTACATATTGTCCAACATCTGTGCTATTGTCGCTTGGGGTCCCCTCCACATCGCGCAGATACACCTCGCGGTAGAGGTCAAAGCCCGCAAGAGGGCTGCCCGGCCGCTTGGTTTCGTGCCAAAGCGTGTTCAAAACGCTGAGCTCGGGCCCGGATCCCTTGCTGCCGTCTACAGGCTGCTTGGCAGTTGCCCTATCTTTGTTGTTTATCAGCCGATAGTAGGGGACCTTGGCAAAGGCCGAATCCAGTCTCGTTTGGATCAGGCCGTAGCCAGCATCCAGATCTTCTGCCGTCTGCCGATCATACACATAGCGGATGAGCTTGCGCAGGTACAGGTCCGATGCATCCGCTGTAGTGGGGACGCAGTAGCCAACCATCCTGCGCTGCAGCCATTCGGGCATCCAGCAGGCGGAGGTGATGTAGCAGAGCGTTTTTTTGGCCCTGGAGACGGCCACGTTGGTGATCCGCCTCCGCTGGCTCCAGACATTGCTGCCTGTGTCCACCACAGGCATCACGCAGACGTAGTCGTAGCCCTTGCCCTGTGCCTTGTGGATGGTGAGCTGGGGGATGTCCGGGATCTCGGCGTTTTCAGGCTCCAGAGTGCTTTCTCCGAGCTGTGCTTTTATGGCCTCGCTGTGCTCGTCCAGTGCTTGCTTCAAAAGCTCGAGCTGGTAGCGGTAGGGAGACAGCACGCAGACGCTGTAAGTCGGGTCTTTTTGGATAGCGGCTACGATTGCGGGATATTCCTCCTGGAGGAAAACGTCAATCTGCTTGCGGTTGTAGTCTCTGTGCCTGGCCGCATTCTCATCGGATTGGTTCCCCTCACGCGGCTTTGCGGGTATCTGCTCCCAATAATCCCCCTCGTACCAGCGGATCCGGACGGGCAGGCCGGTATCTTTGCGCTGTACCTCTAACTGCCCATGATAGATGTATTCGTTGCAAAAGCCGATGATGCCGGGGTGGCAGCGATAGTGCTCGTTCAACAGCACGTTGCCCGCCTTGTCGCCAAATCGCTTACTGCAGGCGGCCATGAAGCTGTTCTCGTCCTCATCCAAGTAGTATTCTCCGAGAGCCTGTACAGCGTTGCGCTGCTCCACCTCACCACTGATACTGTCTTTGTGGATGGGGGCCAGCTGCTCATCGTCACCCAGCAGTACAAGGCGCTTTGCGGAGGCCATGGCCACGATGCCCAGCATGGTGCTCACCTGGGAGCACTCGTCTGCGATCACGTAGTCAAACTGGTTGTCAAAGCCTTCGCCCTTGATGCATTTACGCATGGAGTGGATGGTGCTGATCATGATGGGGTAGTAGTCCAACAGTGCAGGGGCAAACGTGTAGCCGTTATCCTTGGTGCTGGAGTCACACAACGCAGCCAGCTTTGGATCGTTGGCCACTCTGGAATCCTTGCTGAGGGTGTCCTGAAAATCCTTGCGAGCGTTGAAATTGCCCAGAAATGCATACTGGCTCATCAAAACGGATCGATCCAGCAGGTCTTTGATGTTGCGGAGAGCCTCTCCGTTGGCGGACACCACGGCGATCTTGGCCTCTGGGCGAAACATCCGCAGGCAGAGCAGCAGGTTTTTGATCGTCTCGGTCTTCCCAGTCCCCGGTGGTCCCTGGATGATGGAGATGGGGTGGGTGAGGGCGGTCTCAATTGCGTGGACCTGGGATGCGTTCGGTGCCCGCTCGCCCTGGCAGCAGCCCTGGATGTCCTTTTTGAGCCATTCGGGATCTGTTGTGTCTGCGGTCTCCGGCGGCACGAGACCGTCTGTGCCAACTGGGTCCAGGGAATCCAGCGCCTTCTCATCCCCCAGAAAAGCCTGGGTGAGGGGATTCAGCCTGGTGGAGAGAGCATCAATCGGATAGCTTTGGTAAAACGGAAAGAGGGAATAGCTGGCTTGCACAGGCTCTCCCGTTTTATCTCTGGTAAGCCCGCTTTTCTCAGCAAGTCCCTGGTAATAGCTCCAGAGGGTTTGCACTCGATTCATTGGTTCTTTTCTCCTTTCTGCATGGCATGGGTCGGCCTGCTGTGTACCCCGTTCTATGGACAAAAATGAATTGATGCATGCAATCTGTTCAGCGCCTCACCACCTGGAAACCAGAGAGACAAACTCCAGGGCCTTACGCCCTGCATAAAATCAACAGTGTCCATTTTGGGGCCAGTTTCGTCAGAGCAACGAGATCTGCGGGTCCACCAGGGACTTCACCTTGCGCTCTGTCACAACATCGCTCTCAAGGAGCGTGTCGCAGAGCAGCGGCGCGTGGGGGTCGTACTTGGTGCAGTTTTTTCGCACGCTGTCTCCGCTGTAATTGGCGTAGCAGTAGATGCAGCCGTGGAGGCAGGTGTTGTAGCTGCCGATCTCCATGCTCTCTACGCATCCGCACTCCTCCCGCTGCACCTTGTCTTTTTTGACCTTGAGCGGCATGCCGATGATCTCTTCGATGAGCGCCTTGTCCACGCAGCAGTTGTGCTGGATGCCATACTTTTGAAGGTCGATCTTTTCCGCGCAGGTGGCGGTCACCATGCCGTTCTCTCGGGCGATGGCCGCCAGCTTGCCGGCAAACGCCCCCAACGCCTCTGCGGGCAGATCCCAGGGTTCCAGCGCGGCGAGGTTTTTTTGATTCTTGGCGTACACGTCCACAAAGCTGATGACGCACTTTTCCGTGTGCCCCCGCAACGCCTCCGCGATTGCCTGAAAAGCCCGCAGGTGGTATTCCGGGGTATAGCGGGCATTGAAGAGAATGGGGTCATAGCGCCAGATCACCCGTTTGGCGCCAATTCTCTCAGACAGCTGCACAAAGTTGGGGATGATCACGCCCTTTTTGTCCGGGACATGCGGCTCCACGTCTTTGCCGTATCCTGTGATCGTGTACTGGATGTAGTACGGGTACTGAGACAGTTCCTCCAGGTGCGGCAGCATGGGTGTGGCGTTTTTTGTCCAGAAGACGATGCAGTCCACGTATTCCGGGGAGAGGCTGATGCGGCTCACCTGGTGGATGTTCATGGGGTTCCGCACGCAGGCAAACCCCTCGCGGAGCCGGTTTCGGAACCAATCGAAATAGTACGCCGGGATGTCTGTCCTTCTGCTGGCACTGATGATCATGGCGGTTGTCCTTCCTTGGTGACGAGATAGAGGATGCGCCTGGGCGGGAAAATGTGAGCCGCTTTCTGCTGGCCCGACGCTACTTACAATTATAATCGTCCCAAATTATGGCGTCAAGAGGAAAGGACTTTTTGGACAATTTGCGCCGTTTCTTCGGGAAGATGCAGCCTCGCCAGTTCCCGCACAACCAACTTTGGGAACCTCCGGAAAGACCTTGCATCTCACGCTGGAATCTGCTAAAATCGCCCACGGATTCTGCGGCGGGCCGCATGCTGCTTGCCTGCGGGGTCCGGAAAGCAAAGCTGTCTTTCGTGCGATGGAATGGACCGTTCGTGCGAGATATGCCGCCGCGGAATGAAACAGAAAAAAGCATGCATCTTCAGCACCATTTCAGGCCCATGCGGTATCATGGAACGGCAGCCTGTGCCTTAGGCCAAGGGCTGCAAAACTGCAAAGACAAAGTACACTATCACATACGAGGGATCCGCCGATCCAGACGGATGCCGAGGAAAGGAACACAAGACATGGATGATCTGTTGAAATCAGTACAAAAGGGTACGGCATCTGCCTTGATGGAGCTGTACCGGCAGGATTGCGCCCAGGTGTCTTTCCTGTGCAATACCCTCATCCCCGATTCCAAGGCGGCGGCACAGGCTGTCGTCTCCGCGTATCGCCGGGCCTTTGAAGAGGCGGCTGAGGGCAACATCGAGACCAAGGAGGATTTCTCCGCCCTGGTGCGCAAGCGTGCCCTGGTAGAGTGCAAGGGCGCTCTTTTGGCCAAGAACAAAAAGGCCTTCCGCACCCCTGCAGGCTATCGCTTCGACCCCGTCTATACCGCCCAGGACATCTCCAAAGACAGCGGCAATTGGTGGGAAAACGTCCTGAACTCCCTGCCGCTGCTGCACAAGGTGGTCTATCTCAGCACAGCGGTAACTGGCCTTCCCCAGGCGGACATCGCCCAGGGCCTGGAGATCAGCGAGACCGTGGTGAGCAAGGTAAATGAGGCGGAGGAGCTGAACCTCTCCCGCATCAGCGCCCTCCTCGGCCCGGATACCAAGTACACCCCGGAGCAGCTCCACGCCGCCATCCAGAAGGCAGCCGGCGAGGCAACTTCCGCAGCCGATGTACAGGCCCAGATTGAGAAGATCGCAAATGATGTAACCGCGCCCCTCAAGCAGAAGGGCAGAGGCAAGATCATCGGCATTGCAGCGGGCATCGTGGCTGTGATCGCCATCTTGGCCATCTTCATCCTCCCGAGTGCCCTCAAGAACGATTACAATCCCACCGAGACGCCTGCCGGCAGCAGCGCAGACAGCACCCCGGCACCTATCCGCCAGGACTACACCGCCGTGATCGACATCCAGGACTACGGCAAGATCACCGTGGCACTGGACGCCGAGGCCGCTCCGGAGACCGTTGAGAACTTCGTCTCCCTGGCCCGCTCCGGCTTCTATGATGGGCTCACCTTCCACCGCATCATCGAGGGCTTCATGATGCAGGGCGGCGATCCCAATGGTGATGGCACTGGCGGATCAGACAAGACCATCAAGGGCGAGTTCTCCGCCAATGGCGTTGAGAACAACCTGTCCCACACCCGGGGCGCCATCTCTATGGCCCGCTCCAGTGACATGGACAGTGCCAGTTCCCAGTTCTTCATCGTCCATCAGGACAGCCCCAACCTGGACGGCCAATATGCCTGCTTCGGCTATGTCACAGACGGCATGGATGTGGTGGATGCAATCTGCGAGGCGGCGGAACCCACCGATAGCAACGGCACCATCGCTCCGGAGGACCAGCCTGTGATCAACAGCATCACCATCACCGAGGGCGCCCCGGAGGCCTGAGATACGCAAGAGAATCGCGATCACCGAAATCAACCCATACAGCATCTGTGCTGCCCTGCCGAACTTTGGCAGGGCAGCACTTTTTGACCGCGAGAGCGGTAACTGGCGGAAAGTGCGGTATTTTGCCAGAGCGAGGCGGAGAAGAACAGAAAATCAGCGCCTCTCACGCTTGCGATGACGCCGAAAATCGGGGGACGAGAACAGAAAAGCCCTGCTCTAACCTGCGGAAAGCGATATTGCAATATCGTCCAAAACTCTGCAAAACATGCCGTTTTTCCGGCTTTCTCCTTGACAATCCCTCACAAACTGCCAAAAATGGTACGCCGGGCAGTAGATCCTGCACCTGCAGGAGCGCAGCGCAGCCGTATCAGAGCCCGCAATTTGCCCGGCGCCAATGCATCGGGAAGGAGCAAGTGTAAATGCAGGCGTTTGGGTACATTCGGGTGAGCACAAAAGAGCAGAACGAAGACCGGCAGATCATTGCGCTACAGGCTCTGGAGATACCGGAGCAGAACATCTACATAGACAAACAGTCCGGAAAGGACTTCCAGCGGACGCAATATCAGAGGATGCTGCGGAGAATGCGCCGGGACGATGTGCTCTACGTCAAGAGCATCGACCGGCTGGGGCGCAACTACAGCGAGATTCTGGAGCAGTGGCGCATCCTCACGAAAGACCGGGGTGTGGACATTGCGGTGCTGGACATGCCGCTGCTGGATACCCGCCGGGGCAAAGATCTGCTGGGCACTTTTTTGAGCGACATCGTGCTGCAGCTGCTCTCCTTTGTGGCGGAGAATGAGCGGAGCAACATCCGGCAGCGGCAGGCGGAGGGAATTGCCGCCGCCAAGGCCCGGGGCGTCCGGTTCGGCCGGCCGCCCCAGGCCCTGCCGGACAACTTTGAGGGGGTATACCAGCAGTGGAGTACTTGCCAGCTCTCCACCAGCGCCGCCGCCCGGGAGTGCGGGATGCCCCTGGCCACGTTTCGATATCGGGCGAAGCGATGCCAAAACAGCGAGGACGACAGCGGACCAGATGATTTCGAAGATGGGGAGGATCAGTAGGACTGGCCGAGGGAAAATAACAGCAGGGGCGGCGGCCCCTGCTGTTGGGACATAGGGAGGATGGTGCTGATTGATCAGAAGGGCCGGACAAAGGAGACGGGGTCTAGGTGGGAGGGGCACTCTATGCCGAGGGCGTCCAGCATCTGCTTGGTCTGGGCATTTGGGGTCTCCACTGGGATCTGCCCGTTGGGATTGAGCGTGCACATTATCGAGGAGGATTTGCCCAGGACTTCTGAAAGGGAGGGGCCGTCTGCCTGGAGAGAGTGCTCGATCAGGGCCCGGGCAACGCCGAGGATGGTGTCGTAGATGCTCTTGCACTGACAGGAGTCCAACTGGAGTTTGGAAAGATATGGCTGAAAAGGGGCTGCCTTGCAGGGGTCTTGCTCCAGGGAGGAGAAGAATACAGTGTCCTTTTGCAGGGAGGGTGCCGGAATGTCCGGGAACAGTAGAGAGGTTGCAGACTTGCGGTGGAAATCATCGCAGGAGATGTGGCCGCCATCGCGGGCGATGTCGTAGAGAAGATGGCACAACAGCCGTTCCCGCAGGCTTCGGTCTGAAAAGGCATTGTGCAGCGTGTCTGAGAAGCCAGTGGACTCCATGCTGGTTAAGAGAAAGAAGACGTCTCCAAAGACAAGGTGAATTTGCGGTTCTGCCGCAGAAGTGTTCTGCTGCTTGAGCCTGGGATCGTCTGAGGGGACAGCTTGGAAAGTGTCTGTGCTGGCGTTGTATTCTGTGATCCCGCGAGTTGGACTCTCGAAGATACCGGATTTCTTGTCTGCGGCCAGCCAGAGGACTTTGCCCAGCCGTTCTCGGACGGTGTGTTTGGAGTGGTATTTATCGGAGGGGGCATACTGGGTCTCCACGATGGCAGCAGAGCCGCTGATGATGATACCGTTGTTGTTGCGCCGGACTTTTTGCACTTTGATGAATGCCATGGGAAAGTGCCTCCTTATTCGTCCTGCGGCGGGGCAAACCGCACCCAAACGGTGAGAATATTGCCCTGATACGCTGCCCCAATGGAGCCGCCCATCTGTTCCACCAGGGCCTTCGCGATGGCAAGGCCCAGACCGGTGGAACGGTGGGCGGTTTCTACCGAATAAAAACGGTCAAAGAGGCGGCCAACAGATACTTCGTCCAGATCCGGAGCAGTATTGGAAAAACGGAGCTCGCCGGTTGTCTCCAACACGATCTGCAGATCTCCGGCGCTGTATTTTAACGCGTTGTTGAGGATGTTTTCCAATACTCGGCTGGTGGCTCCCCGGTCCAGCTGCCGGATCACAGGGGCTTCTGGCAACGAGATCTCCGGCGTAATCCCCCTGCTGGTGAGGGCGGAGTAGAAGCCGGCAGCTGCCTCCTCCACCGCGGCCCGGAGGTCTATGGGCTCTGGGGTCAATTCGCCGGTGGACTGTAGGACAGAATACCGAAAGAGCTCCTCGGTGAGTTGGGTCATGGCATCTACCCGGCCGCCGATGAGGGTGAGATACCGCTGTACCTCCGGGGTGAGATCATCTCTGCTTATGAGATCCAGATAGCCCCGTATGGCGGTGAGCGGGGTGCGGAGGTCGTGAGAGATGTTGGTTACCGCGTCCATCAGCTCTCGATCCCCGGTCTGATACCGCCGCCGGATGGACCGGAGCTGCTGCAGCTGGCGGTTCAGCGAGGATGCCAGACGCCGGGCATGGGGATCCCGGGTGGAGATGGACAGCAGGGTGTTGGTGTCTATTTTGATATGCTCGTCCAACCCGTCCCTGATCTCATCGAAGGCCTGCTGGAGCAGCCGCATCTTGATCCAGAGGACCAGTATTATCAGAAGCAGGGCAAGCACCAGCAGCCAGGGGAGCATGACGTCACCGCCTTGTTTTTGTAAGGATCTTGTGCGGGGTAGTGCTTTAGTTGGAGTTTGCCTCCCGCCATTTGAAGCCGATACCCCACACCGCCTCAATGGGATCGCCGGCGCCGGCATCCCGGAGCTTCCTTCGGAGGTTGCTCATGTGGGTTTTGAGGGAGGCCTCGGTGCAGTCTGGGGTGTCCTCACTCACCCGCTCCAAAAGCAGGGACTTGGTGATCACCTGAGAGGGGTTTTGGAGGAGGATGTGTACAATGGCGTACTCGGTGCGGGTGAGCCGCAGCTCTTTCCCAGAGACAAACACCTGCCGGGCCAGGGGGTCCAGGCGGAGATCGCCGGAGGTGAGCACGGCATTTGTGGTTGTGCCGGCCTTCCGCAGGGCTGCGGCAACCCGGGCCAGTAGCTCACGGCTGTCGAAAGGCTTGGTGATGTAGTCTGCGGCGCCGGAGAGCAGCAGCGATACCTTGCTGTCCACATCCGCCTTGGCAGACAGTACGATCACGGGGATCCCCTGTACCTTGGGCAGCACTTTCTCCCCGGGGAGCCCCGGGAGCATCAGATCCAACAGTACAAGGTCTGGGTGAAAGGCATCCAGGGCCAGCAATGCCTCTGTGCCGGAGTATGCCCGGGAGACCGCATAGCCCTCTCGCGTGAACAGTTCCTCGAGAATGTTGCCAATGTGGATGTCATCGTCTATGACGAGGATTCGCTGCATGTCATCGCCTCCCAAGTTCGTTGGCCACATGATAGAGCAGGTGGGAGAGATTGTCAAGGGAGGAGCGCAGCGGGGAGCGTGTGCGCAAGCGATTGTTGGCGTTAGACAATTTCGTGAGAAAAAGCAGAGGCCGGCCATACGCGCAGAGCGTATGGCCGGCCTCGTTGTTGTTTCTGCTTGTGCTTGGTCAGACCAGTTCGTGCCTGTGAAGCACCGCCTGAAACCAGTCCGGCAGGGGTGCCTGTACCGTGAGCCGCTCCCCGGACACCGGGTGGGTGAAGGTGAGCTCTGCTGCGTGGAGGCATTGCCCGGCGAGACCTGGTACCGGTTTCTTGGCACCGTATACCACATCCCCTAAGAGTGGGTGACCGATGTGGGCCATGTGCACCCGGATCTGGTGGGTGCGGCCCGTCTCCAGCCGGCAGGTGATATGGGAGAGCCCTTGGTGATAGGAGATCACCTGCCAGTGGGTGACAGCCTCTCTCCCTTCCCCAGGTCTGCACACCGCCATCCGCTTCCGGTCTGTGCGGTGCCGGTCTATGGGGGCATTCACGGTCCCGCTGTCCTCCGGTAGTTGGCCGATCACCACCGCATGATACAGCCGGAAGAGGGAGTGATCCTGGAGTTGGGCGGCCAAAGACAGGTGGGCGCGGTCGTTCTTGGCGGCGATGATGAGCCCGGAGGTGTCCCGGTCGATGCGGTGGACGATGCCGGGGCGGAGCTCCCCGTTGATGCCGGAGAGGGAACTGCCGCAGTGATAGAGCAGGGCATTTACCAATGTCCCGTCAGGATGCCCCGCCGCCGGGTGGACCACCATGCCCACGGGCTTGTTCACCACGATGACATCGCTGTCCTCGTACACCACATCCAATGGGATGTCCTGGGGGATGAGGTCTATTTCCGCGGGGGCGGGAGGGGAGACCCAGAGCACATCGCCCGGCTGCAGGCGGGTGTTTTTCTTGATTGGCGTCCCGTCTTTGGTTACCCGCCCCTCCTCCAGCCACCGCTGGGCGGCCGAGCGGGTGAGACCCTCTACCGCCGCGGCCAGGATGCTGTCTGCCCGGCCCTCCTCAGGCACGGTGAGGGGAAAAGGGGTCTCATCCATTGGAAGACTCCTGTTCTGGCTCGGCGGGGGTGTCTGTCTCCATGGCGGTGTCTATAGTGGGGGCATCTGCTTCTGCGGCAGCCGGTGTTTCTTCCAGCGTTGCGGGCTCGTCCTTGCGGAGCAGGAGATAGAGGAACAGCAGGGGAGCGCCAACGGTGATGCAGCAGTCTGCCACGTTGAACACCGGGAAGACGATGAAGAGGGTGCGGATCATATCCGTGACATAGCCGAAGATCACCCGGTCCAACAGGTTGCCCATGCCGCCGGCCAACACCAGCATGGCGGAGATCTTGCCAAGGGTGCCATCGAAGTAGTGGCGGACGATGAGATAGCTCATCACAAGGACCACCACGGCGGAGACCACGGACAGCAGCCAGGTGTGCTGCTCCAGGATGGAGAAGGCGGCGCCGGTGTTCTGCACGTAGGTAAAGTCCAATAGGCCGGGGATAAAGGGGACCGATCCGCCCAGGGGAATATAGGTGCGGACGAGAAACTTGGTGAGCTGATCCAGGATCACCAGGAGGACGGCGAGCACAGCATACAGCATGGCGTTCAGCCTTTCTGTGTTGAGATAGTGGAGTGAGTATAGCACAGTTGCGTGGTGCGGGCAAGTGAATAGTGCCAGGGCAGCTGGGGTATCCTAGGAGAAAAGGAGGGCTGTCCATGGGCTTTTTCGGGGCGCCGAAACGGGTGCCGCCGCCGCATCCCCGCCGGGAGCCGCGGTACAATATCCCCCTCACCGCAGATGCGGTATCCCAGGTATTCACCGGTTGTGCAGACTTTAACCGGCGCACTGTGTACCTGAACAACGATCCCAACCGGGCTGTGGAGTTGCTGTTCATCGCCGGACAGGTGCGCAACGAGCGCGTCTGCGACTATATCCTCCGGCCGCTCTCCCAGAATGAGGCCCTCCGCACCGCCCCGGACCTGGACGTCGCCTTCGATCTCATGGAGATGGGCGGCCTCACGGCGCTCACTGTCCAGCGGCGGGAGACGGCGGACCCGGTGATCATGGACCTCATAGACGGCTCTGCGGTGCTGTTCTACCCGGGGAAAGAGCTGGCGCTGTCCTTCTCCGCCGGGACCGAGGAGAAGCGGTCTGTGTCCAACCCGGAGAACGAGCCGGATGTGAAGGGCGCCCGAGACTCCTTTGTGGAGAGCATCCGGACGAATACCTCCCTGGTCCGGCGGAGACTGCGGGCGCCGGAGCTGCGGGTCTCGGAGCAGATCGTGGGCCGGCAGTCCCTCACCCCGGTAGATGTGCTCTACCTGGACGGCATTACCGACCCGGAGCTGGTGTCCCAGGTGCAGGCCCGCCTGGAGGACATTGACATCGATGCCCTTCTCATGACGGGCAACCTGGAGCAGTATATCGCAGACGAGAGCCGCACCGCCTTTCCCCTCACCGTATACACCGAGCGGCCGGACCGGTTCGCGGCAGGCCTCGCCGAGGGGAGAGTGGGGGTGCTGGCAGACGGACTTCCCATCGGATGGCTGTTCCCGGCTACCTTAGACAACTTCTTCCGCACCGGCCAGGACCGCTCCACCAGTTGGGCGGTGGCAAGCGCCTTGAATGCCCTCCGGTACTTCTGTATGCTCATCACCCTCTTTCTCCCGGGGCTCTACGCTGCGGCGGTGCTCTTCCACCCGGAGCTGATCCCGGTGAAGCTGGCCCTCTCTATTATAGAGGCCAAGGCAGATGTGCCCTTCTCCACGTTGGCGGAGGTGTTGGTGATGCTGCTGGCCTTTGAGGTCCTCCAGGAGGCGGGCCTGCGGCTGCCGGCATCGGTGGGACAGACCGTCTCCATCCTGGGCGGCCTGGTGGTGGGCTCCGCTGCAGTGGAGGCCCGCCTGGTGAGCCCGGCAGTATTAGTGGTGGTGGCGATTGCGGGGATTGCCGGGTATACCGCGCCCAGCCAGGACTTTGCCGGGGCCCTGCGGATCTGGCGGTTTCTGCTCTCTGTGCTGGGCGGACTCTTTGGGCTGGCGGGACTGGTGTTGGGCGGCGTGATGCTGACCTTCCGGCTGGCTGCCCTGTCCTCCTTCGGGGTGGCCTATCTCACGCCCTTTGCCTCCAACGCCGGGAAACAGCGGGAGGGGCACACCGTGATCCGGGAGCCACTGCCCCATGTGAAGACCAGACCGGGGTATCTGAACCCCAGGAACAGGAGAAATCAGGGATGAGACGGCATAGCGAAGGAACAAATAGGGGAGGGTCAGGCAGGAAGATCGCCTGCCTGGCCCTGATAGGGTGCTGGCTTCCGGTGCTGCTCTCCGGTTGTTCTCTGGGGCAGGAGCTGGACGAGATCGCCCTGGTGCGGGTGTTGGGCATCGATGGGAGTGCCCCGGTGACCCTCACGGCGGTCTGCGGCGGCACAGACCAGGAGGACCCCAGCCGGGGACAGTGCAGCGGGGAGGACTTTATCACTGCACTGTCTGCCCTGCCGTGGTCTGGCACCGGGATCCAGGAGCTCTCCGTGACCAGTGTGACCGATCTGGTGGTGGGGCGAGATGCAGACCTCCACAACGTATTGCTGGCGGTGCTGGAAGATCGGCAGCTGGGCGCCGCCTCTTCGGTCTGGTTGGCAGAGGGAAGTGCCGCGGCGGTGCTCAGCGTGGGAGAGGACCCGGCGGGGACGTTGGCACTGCTGCACCGGCAGAAGATACGGGTGCCCACCGCCGCGGAGGTATTGGCGAAGCTCTTGTCTGAGGGATCGGCCGTATTGCCGGTGTTGGGTGCGGACGATCAGGGACCAATGGTACTGGGAGAGGAGACGGTGAGGCTATCATGAGAGGAGAACCGGAGCCCAGGGCGAAGAGCGCCGTCCGCAAGCTCTCCGGGCGGCAGCTGGCCGCTGCCGCCATGGTGGGCGGGCTGTCTCTGGCTGCAGGCGCTGCGGGAAGGGCGGACTGGCGGTGGATGCTCGTGGGTACGATCCCGGCGGTGCTGCTGGCTGCCCTTTTACTGAAACGCAAGGAATACGCCGCCCAGAACCTCCGAACCCCCTACGGCAGGGTGGTACAGACCTTCTTAATGATGGGCACCCTGCCCCTTATGGCGGTTACGCTCTCCAATGCGGCGGAGCGGATCAACCGATCTCCGGCACCGGGGGCCCACTGGATCGTCTCTTTGCTGCTGATCCTGCCCCTCTTGTGGATTGGGAATCAGGAGAGAGCGGCGTTCTTCCGGGCGGCGGAGATCTTCTGGCTGCTGGTGTCTGTGACCGTATGCGTGATCCTGCTCGCCGGGGTGTTCCAGGTGCACGGGTCCTATCTCTTGCAGCCGGGAGAGGACAGCTGGAAGTCTGCCCTCTGGGGGTTCTCCATCCCGGGGGTGTCGGTCTTCCTGCTGCCCCAACTCAGCAGGACAGAGCCGCTCACCGAGGAGAATGGCACCGGTGTCCGCTGGCTCACGGGATTGGGGAGCCTCTCTGCCCTGGTGTGCGGTCTGACAGCTGGGATTCTCAGCATGCCGGTGTGCCTGGAGTTGGAGAGACCGCTCTTCACGGCTGTGGGGATCCTGGGAAAGAGCGCAAGATTGGAGGGACTGCTCTCGGTGTTGTGGCTGGTGCCGGATCTCACCTTATTGGGGATGCTGTCTGCCGCCTGGCCGGGACGGTATGGGCGGGGACTGGGGCTGATCCTGGCCTACTTTCTGGGTTGCAGCGGGGTATTCCAGGGCTTTCCCGGCTGGTACCTCTCCGGGATTGTATTCCTTTTGCTGATTTTGTCTCTGGGCCTTTTCCAACGTGCCCACTTATGGTGGACCTCCGACAAGGCTGTATGAGCGATGGTGATTTCGAGGCAAGAGTGCCTGCACTTACACTGGATGCCTTCTGATATATGGCTGCTTGAAGACGGCTGTGCGATATGGCGGGAAAAAGCCTGCTTTTATGCCGGCGTCCCTCGAATGGTGCTAGACTTTTCCGACAACATATGCTATACTCATCAGTGAGGATATAGTAGGTTTGCTGGTTCGTGGACGCATGCTGTGGATTTTGAAAATCCTGTGATGCTGATAGCTGCAGCACAGTGGTAGCTGCCTAGGGGACAATGGACCACAAACGATATGGTTAGGATGAATAAACAGTTTTACTCGGCTGGAACAGGAACGGAGGTGCAATCATGGAAGACCGCATGACAACAAAGGAAGCTGCTAAGCTGTGGAGGACTTCAGAAGCAGTTGTATCAACGCTCTGTGAGGACAAGGTGATTCAAGCGGTAACGTGTGCGGGACGTTGGTTTATCCCTGTGGGGACAATAAAGCCAGAAGGGCTTCATGCGCTGAGTGAAACAGAATGCGCATTGCCGTTGGGCGTTGGGGAAGAAGATTACAAGGTTTTTTCAGCGGAGGCATATTATGTAGACAAGACGCTTATGCTAAAGGAAATCATAGATATGGGAACTGGTGTCTACTTGTTTGCACGTCCCAGAAGATTTGGGAAATCCCTGAACCTGAATATGGCAAAGATGTTCTTTGAGCGTTCTGAGGAAGACAACTCGGTTTATTTTGTGGATAAGAAAATATGGAGCTGTGGAAGAGTTTATCAAAGACATCAGGGGCAGTATCCTGTCGTCTACCTCACGCTGAAAGATGCGGCAAAGGACAATTGGAAAGAGACCTATGAGCAGATCCGCAGCTGCTTGATTACAGAGATTGACAGGCACCCTGAATTGCTGGCAAGCGACAAGTGCACTGAGACGGAAAAGAAGACATTGGCGCTGCTGCTGTCCGGTGAAGCCAGCCAAACGCAATACGAGAATACATTCCTCCTGTTGTCCCGCATGCTGCAGAAGCATTATGAGTCAAAAGTAGTGATTGCCGTAGACGAGTATGATACGCCTATTCAGAAGGGGTATCTGAATGGTTATTACAATGAAATAGTCGGGTTTTTGCGGGGCCTGTTTGGTGCCGGCTTGAAGGGAAACCAGGCAGTTCGATATGGCCTCTTTACCGGAATTCTGCGCGTGGCGAAGGAGAGCATTTTCAGCGGTGTGAATAACTTCAAAGTTTTTTCGGTCCTGGACCCTGAGTTTAGCACCTGCTTTGGCTATACCGCAGATGAAGTACTTGAAATGGCAGCAGAATATCATGCTGAGGATAAAATGGATGAGATCCGGGCCTGGTACAACGGGTATGTGTTTGGCGGGACCCAGATGTACAATTCGTGGTCTGTTTCTAACTATTTTGAACGGAAATGCAGAGCAGTTGATTTCTGGGACAACACATCCGGAAATGAGTTGATCGGCGAACTGATTGGCATGGCGAACGCAGATATCCTTCAAAAGCTGCAGGATTTGTTAAATGGAAAAATACTTCGAGAGTTTGTGGACATCAACGTTGTGTACCCGGATATAAAGATTAACCCATCCAGCATCTTCAGCTTCCTTGTTGCCACAGGATATCTGAAAGTGATGGATGATCCGCCTAAGACAAACGGATCCATATGCCAGCTGGCGATCCCAAACCGTGAGATTTTGGGTACGTTCCGAAAGCAGATCCTGGATCGATTTGCCCCTGGCCAGGAATCGGCAGCACGCTTGATCCTGGACGGACTGGAGCACAACAACTGGAAGCAGGTGCAAACGAGCCTCGAAACGTTCCTCTATCAGTCTGCGTCCTACTTTGACACGTCCGCAGAGGGATTCTATCACGGATTTGTGCTGGGACTCAGCGCCGCATTTGCGGGGTACTATGTGACTTCCAACCGGGAGTCCGGCGATGGTCGTTATGATGTTGAGTTGGAACCGAGAACGGCTGACCAGCCAGGTGTTTTGCTGGAGTTCAAGTCACTGGATCAGAAGAACGTTAGCGAAGAGAAGCTGTGTAGTGAAGCTGAGGACGCACTGAAGCAGATCAACGACAACCATTATGATGTGAATCTCAAGAAGCGGAATGTCCATACGATATACAAGTACGGGATCGCATTCTGCGGCAAGCGAGTACATGTAGTGGCCGGAACCTGAACCACGATAGCGATTTACAGGATCCCCATCTCCGCCGGAGAAAATTGAAGGAGATGGGGATCAGTTTGATTCAGCTTGATGAGGAGCAAAAGGATCTATCAAGACGTGGACCATGGGGTGAAGAGGAAAGTTTGCCGCCGTATGGCTGGTATCGATTCTCACCCTGTTAGTGGATGCTGTCTGCCGCCTGGCCGGACGGTATGGGCGAGGGGTGGGGCTGATCCCGGCCTATTTCCTGGGCTGTAGCGGGGTATTCCAGGGCTTTCCCGGCAGGTATCTCTCCGGAGTTGTATTCCTTTTGTTGATTTTGTCTCTGGGCCCTTTTCAGCGCGTCCACTAATGGTGGAATTTCAAAAGCTGAACCACAAGATGTAGTGTGGAAAATTCTGGGATGGAAAACCGGGCCGAAAATGCAAAAAAGTCGTTGACAATCCGGTGCCCGGCTGCTATCATACGCAAGCGCTCTGCGGGAGGCCAGCTGGCCCGGCACCGGCCCAGAAAATTTCTTTGAGAT
>CANRFN010000113.1 GCA_947629915.1 uncultured Oscillospiraceae bacterium
TGCGTTCCATGCTGGGGGGGGGCAAATTAAGGAACTTTTTCGCAAAAACCATCTCCTCTGTGCAGATAAGCCAGGATTGGACATTCTCCGGCAGCGGCCGTCCATCGAGATAGTCGTAATAGTCGTAGCCGGCCACTTTCTCGCCGTAGTTGTGATATTGCTTGCAGAGCGTGCACAAATAGGACTTCCCGGTGGCGGAGAAGGGATCAAACGTGTATAGCCCGGGTTCTTTCCTCACTTGAATTTTCACCCGATACTGATCGATAATAAACATTTTAATTTCTCACTTCATGGAATGATGAGGAATAGTGAATGGATTTCTACGATTCAATATAGCATGGAACAGGAGATGGGTCAAGATGAAGTTTTGCGAATTTTGAAAAAATAGCACAGATGACACGGAGATGCAAAAGGCACCAAGGTACCCGCTGCTGTGAGGAGGGTGCCTTGGTGCTGTGCTCTTTCTGGCTGGATGCTTTGCGGGGGAAGGACTATGGATCTGGGAAGGAGAGACTGTCCAGGAAGGACTCCCAGGCCTCCGGGTGGTCCACAAACCACCGGGGACAGGACATGCCGGAGACATCGTAGTGGCGGAGGATGTCCTCCCGCTGCAGGTGGTAGGTCTCATTCAGCCAGTTCACCAGTTTCTGCAGGGATGCCAAAGTCTCCAGGGTGAGAGAGCCGCTGTCATCGGGATGGCAGCACTCGATGGCGATGGTGTCTCCGTTGCGCTCGCCGTTGCAGTATGCGATCTCGTCCAGGGGGATGCACTGGACCACGGTGCCGTCCTGGTCGATGAGAAAGTGGCAGCTGGCCTGGGTCTCGTGGGTGTCTGCCAGCTTTGCAAAGTAGTCCCGCTGCTGTTTGGCCATCCGGCCGGGGACGCCTACGTAGTGGATCACCACGCCATTTACCTGGCTGAGGGCGTCTCCCGGACGGGAGTAGGGGTTCTTGGGCAGCAGGTCCTGGGACACCCAGTCCGGCAGGGTGTTGGGGCTGGTGCAGAAGCCGTACACAGACCAGGCGGCCACCAATACAAACAGCAAGGTGATGGCCATCAGACGGGGCAGTTCACGATGCCTTTTCCTGCGGCGCCGGCGGGGCTGGATCCGCTTGAGTTTCCGAATCTGTGCGGTATCCGTGGATGGCCTTGCAATCTGATATAGTGCGATTCCTGCTTGTATATGTGTAGTCGGCGGTGATGCGGCGGATTCTGGAATCGCGTTGTCCAGACGCCCTTTGCATGCCGCTGCCGGTGCGGCGCATCGAATCAGCGTGATAGCTATTTGTATATCTTGAGCCCGAATCGGTATGTCCGGTGGGACCGGGATTGTAATCCCTCCAACCCCGGTCTGGCCGAGCTTGTTGTCCGTGGGTGGACTGGCGGGTGCGGGGCGATGGATCGTCTCGCCAGCCGCGATCTTGGTAGTCATAGGCGGAATGGGCTGCAGTGTACATTGGAAAACACCTCCTGGAGGGAATGGATCAGAGAAACTGGTGGAGAAGATAGAGGAGCAGCAGGTGGACGGGGTAGTACCAGTAGAAGGCGTGCTGGAGGACCTTGCTCTTTTTGCCGAGATTGCCGTTGTAGAGGAGCAGTACCGGGATGGAGAGAAAGATGCCCAGACGGGGCAGCGGGTTCAGGTGGTACGTCATGGCCTGGAGCACATATAGCACCCCAACGGCGCCATGGGCCAGAGACCGCTTCATCGGGTCCTCCCGGAACACCCCGAATACCAAAACCAGCAGCACCGCGATGTAGTTCCAGTCTGCGGTGTACGCCAGAAGACAGCAGATGGGGAGCGGGAGCAGCCGGGCGGACACGGGCCAGGATTCCCGCTTCAAGGCGGCGAGGGCTACGAGACCCAGCAGCAGAGACCAGAGCACGCTGGTGTATGGGGTGCCCTGAAACGGGGTGTAGCCGAAATAGAGGCAATACGGCACATGGGAGAGAAGGGCGAAGAGAAAGAGCCGGCCCATGTAGCGATGGAGGTTGGAGGTGTGGAGAAAGCCCTCTGCGATGAAAAAGCACATGATGGGGGCCGCCAGCCTGCCGGGCATCCGGAGAACGGAATTGGCCGCCCACTGGGGGTTCAGAAACAGGAAGTGATCGAACGTCATGGCGAGAATGGCCAGCAGCTTCAGCTGGTTGGCGTTCCACTCCGCCGTGGCGTAGGGGACTGTTGTGGGAACGGTGTCGCTCATAAGGGCCAGGCCTCCTTCAGGGATGTGTGCCGGACGTTTTCCGGGGCTATTATCCGGCGGGGTGAGTAAAGGAATCTCCCATGGGACTGTATCGAAACTGCAAACAAAAAGGCAGGATTTTCAGCAAGTTGGAAACATCTCCAGAACCTGCCTGAGGAGACTATAGAGGACCTGAGGCGCGAATCCAAGGGAACGGTAGGACAAGCTGTATTCTTTCTGTGGGACCCAACGGGCGCAAAAAAGCACCGGCTACGGCCGGTGCTTTTTTGGTTCAGGAAGTATGGGATTGGACGGGGGTTGGACGGTCAGGAGAGCATGTGGTTCACCAGGCCGTACCCGGAGTAGCAGCCCAACTGGACATCGTAGACGACACCCATGGTGTAGGTGCCGGGGAAGTTGAAGAGGGTGACGATCTGGGAGGCGGTGGTGATGATCTGCACAGACCAGCTCTCCAGCCGCTCCAGGCGTTCCAACATCTCATCCAACGTTGGGTCCTCGGGAAGGTCCACCAGGAAGTTGCCGTAGACGGCGGAGGAGAAGATGGACTTCAATGGCTCCATCGCCCCCAGGTCTACGGGGGACTGGAGCAGGTCGTAGAGATAGGGGCACATCTGGGAGCGGGTCCCGTAGCGGGAAGACCAGGCGTCCTGAAAGCTGTCTCCAGGGCCATCGGCTGTGGGGAGGTCGGGAAAGAAGTCCCCGCTGATCTCCACGCGGATGTCGTACGGGTCGATCCCGAAGGTCCGATGGAAGAGGAGAAAGTCTCGGAGGTCCGCTTCCACCTGGGCACGGGCGGCCTCCCGCTCCTCCTGGGTGATCTCCCGCTGGGATACGGGTCGCATGACGGCGGTTACCGCATTCATGTCCCCGTAGGCGATGGAGAGGGAGGCGGCGATAGACAGCAGCACGTCCGGACTGCCGGACAGGGCTGCCTGGGCCGGGATGTCCTTGCAGTAAAAGCGGAGGTCTGAGGTGATAGGCGCGTGCTCCACCTCGGTGATTGTTGCCGGCAGGTTCCACTCCAGCCGGTCCAGGGCGTCCGCATAGCGGAGGTCTGATACGGTGTTGCCGAGAAAGGTCTGCAGGAACAGGCCACCATCGCTGCCGAGGTCCCGCATCTCCTTCTGGGTGTGCTGCCTGCACGCCTCCTGGGATGTGTAGAACAGGAACACACAGAGATCATTCTGCATCTCCTCCGGGAGAGGGCTGCGCTTGTCCACATCGTACATGGGCCAGGGGGAGAAGGTGAGCTCTTCTGCGGTGAGACCCAGCACCGAAGGGACAGAGAGCACCCCGGAGGAGACGGTCTTTCCCGTGGGCGGGGCGGTTACGGTGCGGGCGGCCACCCCGGAGAGCAGGGCGGCTGCCAGCAGAATGGAGAGGGCGGCCAGGGGAAACGCTGCTTTTTTCATTCCGGATCCCCCTCCCTCAGAAGGAAAAGCCCACGCCGGTGTAGCAGGCCAGCGTGATGTCGTAATAGAAGCCGATGGTGCCGATATAGGGGTTGTGGAACAGCAGGACGATCTGGGTGGGGGTGGAGATCCGCTGGACAGACCAGCCCTGGAGCTCCTCCAGCCGGTCCAGCGTGGCGTCCAGGTTCAGTTCCTGGGGTACGTCATCCAGGGTGAGGAGGCAGGACTCCGCGAGGGAGGCGATCACGTCCAAACTGCCGCTGGTGGCGTCCTGCAGGTGCAGGAGATAGGGGCCCAGACAGGAGGGGCGGTGGAAGTACTGCTCCCAGGACTCCGCCACCAGCGAGGGGGCCTGGAAGAGCACATCCGTGGAGGAGGCGTAGAGGAGGAGGGAGGAACTGTCTGCCTCATCGTAGTAGAGGGACTCACACACCTTGCGCATCTGGAAGAGGTCGTAGAGATCGGAGTCCACCTTGTCCAGGGCGGCCTGCCGGGCCTCATCGGAGACGGAGACCGCCTGGGCCGGCTCCGCCACCAGGGAGAACCCGTTCACAGACGACCTGGGGCAGGAGATGGCACAGGACAGGGAGACGTCCGTGGGATCCAGGCTGTCCGTTGTGAGAGAGGCCGGGAGGTCCTTGAGAAAGACGTGAAATTCCCGGCCGTTGTTGTCTGTGCTCCACTCCATGTGAGACTCCAGGTCGGACTGCTCGTATGCAAGGGCCCAGTCCGAGGGCAGCATCACCAGGGGCAAGAACTGCTCCAGCAGCGCATCCGGGTGATCCGCTGCCTGCTCCATGGCGGAGGGAATGAGGGCCTGCATGGCCTGGTTCAGCGCGGAATCGGGATCCTCCAGAAAGAGTTTTGTCATGGGAGAGCGCTTCTCCAGGGCATAGCTGTCCCAGGGGGGAAAAAGCAGCTGATCTGCGGTGAGCCCCGGGATGGACGGCACATTCTGCACCCCGGCGGAGATGGTTGTGCCCACCGGCGGGGCGATGAGAGAGCGGATGGCGGCGGTGCCGATCAAGGCGCCGGCCAAGAGAATCCCCGCGGTGAGGATGGAAAACAGGCTACGCTTCATGGTCCGGTTCCTCCCGGTGTCCCGAGATGGGGAAGCGCAGGGTCACCAAGGTGCCCTCGCCCACGATGCTCTGAATGCCCATGGAGCCGTTGTGCACCGCGGTGATCTCCTGGCACAGAGCCAGGCCCAGGCCCGCGCCGCCGGCCTTCCGGGCACGGCTCTTGTCCACCATGTAGAAGGGGCGGGTGATCTTGGCGATCTCCTCTTTGGGGATGCCCTGGCCGTAGTCCCGGATCAGCAGCACCACTTCATCGCCCTCCGCTCTGCCGGCCAGGTCGATGCGGCTGTCCCGCTGGCTGGCCTTTCGGGCGTTGTCCATGATGTTGTAGAGGAGAGACTTGAAGAGCTCCCGGTCCATGTCCACATTGCAGGCGGGACAGAATACAGACAGGGTGATGCCGCTGTTTGCCATCACCGGGCGCATGCTGAGGGCCACTTCCTCCACCACTTCCCGCAGGGGGGCGGGTTCTAAGGTGACGCTGGTGCTGCCCACGGTGGTGAGCTCCAGCAGCTTTCCAGAGAGGCTCCTAAGCCGCTTGGCCTCTTCCGAAATCACCCGGGCGTACTTCACCCGCTTGCTGTCTGAGACGTCTTTCGGCAGATACAGCAGGTCTGCAAAGCCCAGGATGCTGGTGAGAGGGGTTTTCATCTCGTGGGCCAGGTTGCCGATGAACACCTTTCGCTCCTCCGCCACCTGTTCCAGCTGTTCCACCCGGTCCTGCACCGCCTGGGCCAGCTGATTCATGTCATTCGCCAGCCCCGCCAGCTCATCGCTGCCGCGGACGGTGAGCCGCTCCTCATAGCTGCCCTGGGCGATGCGCTTGGCGCTCTCCCGGAGATCTGCCAGGGGTCGCAGTAGGACACGGGTGAGGAGCAGCAGCAGTCCGGCGCCCAATACGCTGAAGGAGAGGCTCAAGAGTACGGTGTGCAGGGCCTGTTCCTCCAGATCCTCCTTCAGATCGGCCACGTTGTATGCCGCGCCCAGCCGGTACTGACAGGACTCCAGGGTGATGGGCATGGCGCAGAGGATGATGTTACCCCCGTCCCGGAGCTCATACACTGTGGCTCTCGGCTCGTCCTCCGGCGGCTCCGGCAGGGTGGTGTCCTCCAGGGTGCCCATCAGGTTGTTCAGAAGCTCCGTGCCGGTATCGTCTACCAGGACGAAGCCGATGAGGTAGTCGTCTGTGGCCTGCTGGGAGAGCACCTCTACCGCGGCATCCCGGGTATCTCCCTCCTCCAGCTGCACGAGACCCAGCTGCAGCCGGTGGCTCACCACGCCAGCCCGCAGCATCCCGGCGAGGTACCGCTGCTGGGTGGCGGCCCGCTGGCCCTCCCGCTCCCAGAGGGCGTCCCGGGTGCTCTTCAGCAGCAGGATGGACACCAGGGTGGTGGAGAAGACCATCAGGGCCAGGGTGGAGAGGAAGATCTTCTGCCAGAGCCTCATTTCCAGCTCTCCAGCCGGTATCCGATGCGGGTGAGCGTTACCAGTTTATTGGCCAGATGGAGCTTCTGGCGGAGCCGCTGCACATGGATGTCCACGGTGCGGCTCTCCCCCATGAACTCATAGCCCCACACCATGCTGAGAAGCTTCTCCCGGCTGAGGGCCAGCCCCTGGTGCTGGAGGAAGACCTTCAGGAGGTCGAACTCCTTGGGGGAGAGCTGCACCGGCTGCCCGTTCAGAGTCACGGTGTGGCTGCTCAGGTCCTGGCGGATGGGACCGTACTCCAGGATGTCCTGAGCCCGTCCCCTCCGGCGGAGCACCACATCAATGCGGGCCAGCAGTTCCAGGGGCTCAAAGGGCTTGGAGATATAGTCCTCCGCCCCCAGGCGAAGGCCGCGGACCTTGTCCGCCACCTCCTGCATGGCGGAGAGAAAGATCACCGGGATGTCCTGGCCGTGGATCTGCTCCAGGACGGAGAACCCGTCCAGCCCGGGGAGCAGCACGTCCAGAAGGACCAGGTCGTAGTTGCCGCTGCTGATGCGCTCCGGGGCGGAGGCCCCGTCTGCGCACCAGGCGCTGGTGTGGCCGCCCAGGGCCAGGGTGGCATCGATCATCTGTGCAATATGCTCTTCATCTTCCACAATCAATACATGGGCCATGAAGGAAAAACCTCCTATCGAAATCGGCCATAGAGGCCGGTGTGTGCCCTCTCAGTATAGCACGAAACTGCAACTGTGTCAGCAAAGAGTTGTATCGAAGTTGTAAATGCCGGGTCCAAAGGGGATTTCAGGGCAGTTTTGGCAGGCGGCAGATTGCCGGTCTAAACCGGGACAGGCTCTCATAGGATAGCGGCAGAAAGGCGGGATGCCAGATGTCTATGGAACCATGGGAGGCGGCGGCTGCGGTGCTGCCCACCTGTCTCCGCCAGGGGCTCCAGCCCCTGGCGGACAGGCTTCCCCTGGCAGAGGAGTACCGGCTCCGGCGGGGACAGCCCCTGTCTGTGCTGCTGCCCACCGGGGAGGTGGCGGCGGAGGGACCAGTCCTCGCCGAGGTCCACCTCCGGCAGGTGTTGGAGCAGGCCAGCCAGCACTCCGCCCACACGGTGTTGGACCGGGTGCAGCGGGGATTTGTAACCCTGCGGGGCGGCCATCGGATCGGCCTCTGCGGCACGGCGGTGCGCCGGGAGGGCCAGATCATCACGTTGCAGTATCTCTCCTCCCTCAGCATCCGCATTGCCCGGCAGGTGACCGGACAGGCCCCCAAGGTGCTGCCTTCCATCACGGAGAGCGGCATCCCGCACAGCACCCTGATCCTGGCCCCGCCGGGCGCCGGGAAAACCACGCTGCTCCGGGATCTGATCCGCGGGATCTCCTCCGGGGAGACGGGCATTCCCCTCCGGGTGGGGGTGGCAGATGAGCGGGGAGAGCTGGCCGCCCTCTGGCAGGGAGAGCCCCAGATGGACATCGGCCCCCACACCGATGTGATGGACGGCTGCAGCAAGGCGGAGGGGATCTCCATTCTCCTCCGGGGCATGAACCCCCAGGTGGTGGCGGTGGACGAGATCACCGAGCGGCAGGATGCGGAGGCGCTCCTGGAGGCTGCGGGCTGCGGGGTTGCGCTCCTCGCCACCGCCCACGGCAGCTCCGGGGAGGATCTGAGGCGGCGGCCGGTATACCGGATGCTGCTGGAGGCCGGTGTCTTCCGGAGATTGATCGTGATCCGCTGCCAGGGCGGGAGGCGGTTTTTCCGAACCGAGGGACTGCCGTGCTGAGACTGCTGGGCGTTGCCTTGGTGGCCGCCGGGTGTGTGGCAGCAGGCTGTTCTGCCGCCGCATCCCTCTCCGCCCGCACCCGGGATCTGGGGGAGGCGGAGCAGATTCTGGAGGCGGTGGCACGGGAGCTGGAGTGGTCTCTGGTGCCATTGCCGGTGGCATTGCAGCGGGCAGCGGCTGGAAGCGCCAGAGCCCAGAAGTGGCTTGGTCCGTTGGCGGAGCGAATCGCCTCTGCGGAGGAGCAGTCCTTTCAGAACCTTTGGGACGAGGCCCTCCGAACCAGCGGCTTGGCCTTGACCGGGGAGGACTGTGCCGTATTGCAGCGGCTGGGTACTGTGCTGGGCCGCTATGACGCCGCCTCCCAGTGCCAGGCGCTGGCGGCAGCGGGGGCCAGACTGCACAGCCTCCGGGAAGAGGCGGCAGCGCGGCAGAAGGCGCTCTCGCATCTCTACCGGACGCTGGGCCTCACAGTTGGCGCACTGCTGATGGTGCTGCTATTGTAATATCTGTACAGTGATTTTGCCCTACAGAAGATGAGGGGGAATACAACGTGGATGTGGATCTGATCTTTCGCATTGCGGCCATCGGCATTCTGGTGTCCGTGCTGAACCAGGTACTGACCCGCTCCGGGAGAGACGAGATGGCCACCATGACCACCTTGGTGGCCCTGGTGGTGGTGCTGATGATCGTGGTGCAGCAGATCAGCAGCCTCTTCGACCTGGTGAAGGAGCTGTTCGGCCTGTGAGCGAGGCGTGCAAAGTGGCCGCCGCGGCGGTGTTGGCGTCTCTTCTGGCGGTGGTGCTCCGAAGGCATGTGCCGGAGCTGGCCCTGCTGCTGGGCCTCGCCGCCGCGGCAGGAGTGCTGCTCTATTGCGCCGGCACATTGGAGCAGGTGCTGTCCTTCCTGGCGGAGCTCACGGCGGTGGCTGGCGTCAGCGATGCCATCCTGGAGCCGGTGGTGAAGACCTGCGGCATCGGGCTTGTAACCCGCCTGGCCTCGGACTTCTGCAAAGACGCCCAGGAGGGGATGCTGGCCTCGGCGGTGGAACTGGCGGGGACGGCCTTGGCGCTGGCAGCTGTTTTGCCTCTCTTCACGGCGGTGCTGGAGCTGCTCACCGGTCTGCTATGAGTGCGATGGTGCTGCGGTGCTTGGCTGTCCTCTTGGCGGTTCTCTTCTTGGTACCGCTGGTTCCGCACGTCCAGGCCAGTGAGGCGGCGGAAGACGTGCTGGGAGAGCTGGTAGACGGTGAGGCCCTGGAGGAGGCGGGCCGGGACAGCGGGGGCAGTGCCGCCTTCGGAGAGAGCCTGGAGGAGGGCATCGGCCGGATCCTGGATGCGGGCAGGGAACTGCTGCCGGGTCTTGTGAAGGACGCCGCCCGCTCCGGCGTGCTCCTTCTGGTGATCCTCCTCTTCTGCGGGATTGCGGAGACGGTCCAGGACGCCAGCGGCAGCCCCATGCCGGCGGTGCCATTGGCGGGGGTGCTGGCCACTGCGGCGGTCTCCGTCTCAGACATCCACGCCATGGTGTCCATGGGCCGGGATGTGGTCTCAGACATGCGGCGCTTTGCCGATGTGCTGCTGCCGGCCTCTGCGGCGGTCACTGCTGCCACAGGGGCGGTAACGGGCGCGGCCCTCCGGCAGATGGCGGCGGTGCTGTGCTCCGATCTGCTGCTGGACCTGATGGACGGGCTCCTGGTGCCCCTGGTGTACGGATATATCACCGCCGCCGTGGCCTGGGCGGCTGCGGGAAACGAGGGGCTGAATCGCATGGCAGAGTTTTTAAAGTGGGCGGCCACCGCCATCCTCACCGTGATCGCCACGGGCTATGTGGGCTACCTCACCGCCGCCTCCGGGATCGCCGGGGCGGCGGATGCGGCGGCCGTCAAGGCGACGCGGTTTGCCATCAGCGGGGCGATCCCCGTGGTGGGCGGCATTCTCTCCGATGCGGCGGAGACGGTGTTGGCCTCCGCCGGGGTGCTGCAAGGTACCGTGGGCGTCTTCGGGATGGTCTCCGTGCTCAGCATCTGTGTTGTTCCGGTGCTGTCTCTCTTTCTCCACTACCTGGCCTATCGGCTGGCGGCCACATTGGCAGCATCGGCCTATCCCGGACGGGTGGCGGATCTCGCGGGAAAGCTCAGCAACGCCTTTGCCCTGATGCTGGGTGTCACAGGACTCTCGGCGCTGCTTCTATTGGCGGCGCTGGTGTCTGCCATCACCGCCATCTCGGTATGATGCAGTTTCTACGGGATTGGCTGCTGGGCGTCACCGGGGCGGCGCTGGCCCTGGCGGTGCTGAAGACCTTGGTGCCAAGGGGGAGCGTGAGCAAGGTGTGCGCCTTGGCCGGGGGTCTGGCGGTACTCTTCGCAGCATTACAGCCCATCGTCTCCCTGGACGGGGATGTGCTGGCAGAGGCCGTCTCTGCATACCAGACCCAGCGGGAGGAATTTCAGGTGCAGCTGCAGGAAAATCGGGATGCGGTGCTGGGACGTGTCATAGAAAGCCGCGCCGCCGCATATGTTGCGGACAAGGCGGCAGAGATGGGCATATCCTGCCGGGCGGAGGTGACCGTGTCCGATGATGAAAATGGGGTTCCCGTGCCCTGGGCGGTCTCCGCCTGGGCCGATTGGGCGCCGGGACAGCAGGAGGCACTGGGGGAGATGCTGGAGCGCGATCTGGGCATCCCGCCCCAGCGGCAGAGTTTCATGGAGCGTGACGAATGAATTTGCGGGAACGGCTGCCGGACAGCGCAGCGGTGCTGGAATTCCTCAGCCGGTACAAGTATGTCCTGGCGGTGATCGCGGTGGGGCTGGTGATCCTGCTGCTCCCTATTGGGCGGGAGACAGAGAAGGAGACACCGGAGGAGACCGGCCTGGTGGGGGACGAGGACACCTTCGATCTCCCCGCCATGGAGCAGCGCCTGGGGTCTATCCTATCCCAGGTGGACGGCGCCGGAGAGGTGTCTGTGATGCTCACCCTGAAAACCGGTATGGAGCAGGTGCTGGCGGCGGACCGGAGCACATCCGCGTCCGGGGCGGACAGCAAGGTGGAGGAGAAGACCGTGATCCTGGACGGGGACGGCGGCGAAGAGGCAGTGGTGCGAACCCGCCGCTATCCGGAGTTCCAGGGGGCGCTGGTGGTCTGTCCCGGCGGGGCGGATCCGGAGGTAAGGCTGCAGCTCACCCAGGCGGTCTCCGCCCTCACCGGGCTGGGATCGGACCGGATCACGGTGTGTCCGGGCAGCTGAGGGAATCAACAAGACGGAGGGAACAACTATGAACGTGTGGAAACGAAATGCAGTGGTGGTAGCGATCTGCCTCTTTGTGGGGGCGGCGGTGTATCTCAACTGGTCCTACAACCACCAGGGCCTGGCAGACAATCCGGAGCAGTCCCATGCGGGGAAGATGCTGGGGGAGAGCGGCCTGGTGAACGGCGTGGCCAGCAGCCTGGCGCCCTCTGCGGCGCCGTCTGCTGCGGCGAAGTCTTCCGCCGCGCCCACCACCCCGGCCCCGGCTGCCTCTCAGCCGGCGGCGGCCGTGGAGGAGCAGGCCAACCAGACCGGGTACTTCGCCTCGGCCCGGCTGAACCGGCAGCAGGCCAGAGACAGCGCCCTGGATCTCCTGCGCCAGGCGGCAGCGGACGCCAGCGCGGAACAGTCCGTGGTGGATGAGGCCAACGCGTCCATCCAGGCCATGGCCAACTACACCGTGGCGGAGGCCCAGATCGAAAACCTGGTGAGCGCCAAGGGCTATGGGGACTGCGTGTGCTTCCTCAGCGCCAACGGCTGCTCCATGGTGGTGTCCGCCCAGGAGAACGGCCTCAACGAGACGGACGTGGCCCGGATCCTGGAGATCGTAAAGCAGGAGACCGGCCTGCAGACGGGAGACATCACCATCATCGAGACAAAACCGTAGGCTGCGGGCGTGAAATGCCGCTCACTTTGGGAGATCTGTGGGCAAAACCGGGCAAAACCCCGAAAAACTGGGGTGAAATTATCCTTGTATTTTCCATGGCCAGGTGCTATAATCGGCAAAACCCTGAGAGAAGGAGCGTGAGGCGCTATGGCCGAGGGCAAAGAATATATCTCCCACAGTGAGGAACTGGGCAGCATCAGCATCTCGGAGGAGGTTCTGGCGGTCATCGCCGGCGCAGCAGCGCTGGAAGTGGACGGGGTAAGTGCCTTGGGATCCAGCCTGGCTGGGGACGTGGCCTCCGTGGTAAACAACCGCAAGAGCCTGTCCCGGGGAGTTCGCCTCTCTGTGGATGGCGATAAGGTGACCGTGGATCTCACCATCCTGGTGACGTACGGCTATGTGGTGACCGATGTGGCCAAGGC
The DNA here is from genome assembly GCA_947629915.1 of uncultured Oscillospiraceae bacterium. GTDB lineage: Bacteria > Bacillota > Clostridia > Oscillospirales > Oscillospiraceae > Enterenecus. The sequence goes on from CANRFN010000113.1 coordinate 12,243, forward strand.
GGTGCAGGATAACGTGTACAGCGCCGTGGAAAACACCAGCGGACTGCATGTCGCCAGCGTGAACGTCCTGGTGGGCGGCATCACCCTGCAAAAGTAATCAAGTGAATTGGGAGAAAGCCGGGGAGACCCGGCTTTTTCTGTTGTTATGGCAGAAATCCCGGAAAAGCTGATATTGATTTCAACATATTCATTGACACAGACTCTCTTCGCATAGTATAATCACGTTGCGCGGCACATGAGCATTCTTCGATTGCTGCGCTGCGGAAAAATGTACTACATTTTTCTGATAAACGATAGTTCTTGGCATTATTGTATGACATTTTCCCGATCATGCCTGACACGCTGGCAAACACCACTGTACCGAGGTACCCCAAGGAGGCGGAGAGCCCATGACCCTCTATCACGGTTCAGACCACATCATTGATACCCCAGCCTATCCGGGGCCTTGTGCCCGAAGAGACTTTGGCCCGGGGTTCTATACCACAGAGAGCCTGGACCTGGCTAAGGAGTGGACTTGCGGGGACAACCGGGACGGCGTTGTAAACACCTATCAGTGGGATCCCGCCGGGCTTCAGATTCTTGATCTCAGGGATTCGAAATACAGCATCCTCCACTGGCTGGCCGCGGTCACCCGGCATCGGGGTTGTGTGCAGCATGGTGCTGTCTCGGAGCAGGGTGCGGCCTATCTGCAGCGGCACTATGTCCTGGACCTCACTCCCTTTGACGCCATTGTGGGGTACAGCGCAGATGACTCCACCTTTTCTATCGCACGAGACTTTCTCAATGGCAGCATATCCTTGGAGACACTCACCCAGGTGATGCAGTACGGCAAAGTACAGATGGTGCTGAAAAGTAAAAATGCTTTACGAGACTCCGCTTTGTGGAGGCATTACCTGCGGCAGCGGAGACCTACTATCCCAAGCGGAAGGCCCGGGATAAAGCGTGGAGAGAGGTGTACCACAGGATTGCCCAAGAGACCGATGTCGGGCTGCACGGCACCTACCTGATCGACTTGCTCCGGGGGATAGACGAGATGGAGACAACTGATCTGATTACCATGACGGACCGCCGGGCCTATGATGTGGACTACCTGGACGATGCCATGCGCAATCTGGGAGATGCGGTGGATTTTGCCGTGATGACGTTGAACCTGGAGCCAGACGTGTTCGGGGCAGCATTGTCTGCCTCACATGTGGCCTGGCAGTTCAGCATGGGCAATCCCCGCTATGTGGCGGGCATGAACGGCTGTGCGTTTGCCCGGGCGGTACTTGAGGATAGCGACACGCCGTACGTGGATGCAGACGATGCCATGTATGCGGACGGGAGCCCGGAGTACTGGGCCGGTTGGGCCCTTGCCTTCTACCAGTGGTATAGCGGCCTGTCCTTCGGGGAGATTCTCGCCTCGATCTCCCTGGACCACATCATCGAGATGTACCCGGTGTACCACGAGATGGACATCAGCCGCTTTGTGGACCGGATGGAAAAGATCCTGGAGAGAACCTGACCTGCCAACCAGAAGGTGTATCTATTGGGAACGGCAGGTCTTATCGAACGAAAGCTTCGGGCACAATATTCGAGGAAACAGTTGACATGATTGATCTCAAGTGGCAAAATGGAAGAGCTTGCATTGGAACGTGAGGAAGTCCAAAGATGGATGATGACCGATTCCAGATGGCGTGGGGCGTTTGCAATTCAGGTCGTGGACCATGGTGCGTGGGGGCTTTCGAATTTCTGTGATGCAAATTAATGAAAACTGTACCTAAACTTCGAACAAAGCAATAGCATTTACGTGAGAGGTGAAAGACGATGAATGTAAAAAGTTGTGTTATCGAGCTGTGCAGATATAAAGATGAACAAGAATGGTTTGAATTCAAAGAAAACTGGTTTGAACCTGTGATATTGGGAGAGTATATATCTGCATTATCAAATGCTGCGGCATTTCATCATCGGAAATATGCATTCTTCGTTTGGGGCGTAAATGATGATACTCATGAAATCGTAGGCACAAAATTCAATCAGTACTGCGATTATAAGAAGGAACCGTATCAGAATTTCCTTGCCAGAAATTTGTCCCCAAGCATCAATTTTAAATTCGATGAGGCTATTATTGGCGATCATAGGGTAGTGCTGTTGACCGTTCCCGCAGCGACTGAGCTACCGACTGCATTTAGTGGAAACAGGTTTATCAGAATTGGATCCTCAAAATGTAACCTCAAAGACTACCCAAAACGCGAAATTGAGCTTTTCAGGATTCTCAGTGGTCGAGTAGAGACAATCGAGACGATGCCGGCAAAGTACAAGGATCTGACGTTTTCGAAATTATTCGGATATTACGGATCCAGGGGTATCGTGCTAAAAGAGAGTACTTTTATTAAAAATCTTGGCCTTAAAAATGAGAATGGCGAATTTAATATGATGGCTCAACTTTTATCTGACAATTCGCATATTCCGCTTCGTGTATCAATATTTGAAGGTAAGACAAAGGGGTCAAATCTTTTTTCAGTTCGCGAATTCGGATTTAATTGTCTGCTTTATACACTTGATGAGTTGCTCAGGTATGGTGATGTCCTTAACCTTATTCAGGCAGACGAGAGAGACCGTGTTGTTGAGAGGAAAGAAGTTCCTCTATTTGACAACAAAGCATTTCGGGAGGCCATTATTAATTCTGTTTTGCATAATCGTTGGGTGAGTGGCAATGAACCAATGATATCTGTTTTTTCAGATAGGATTGAGATATTGTCGCGAGGCACGATACCACCTGCTCAGACAATGGAAGGTTTCTTTCTGGGTGAATCCGTACCTGTTAACGAGAAGTTATCAGAAATTTTCCTACAGCTACATATTAGTGAGAAGTCGGGACGCGGCGTTCCAAAAATAACAGAAATATACGGGAAAGAAGCATTTACTTTTAGAGAAAACTCAATAGTTGTGACTATACCACTCGCTCGTATACGTAGTTATGCAGGGTATGGTGTAGATGTGAATAACAAGTACGATGTGGTTCAAAGTAAAGCTGAGGATGGAACAGTAGCAGCTGAAACTGAAAAAGCAGAGAATGAGAAGGTTGCGAATGAGGCTGATGAGGAAGTTGGGAATGAAAAGGGCGGGGATGAGAAGGTTGAGAACGAAGAAGTTAGGAATGGAGAAATCGAGAATCGAAGAAAGCTAAGCCAAAGAAGAATGAAAATAATGGCAGAGATTAGAGATAATCCGAATATTACCAAAGAAGAACTCCATATTATATTTGGAATTAGTGAAACGGCCATAGATAAACATTTGAAATTTTTGAAAGACAATGGATATATTGAACGTGTTGGGCCGAAAAAGTGTGGATATTGGAAAGTACTTTGATGTCGCACTCTGTGGTGAGCTTGGCGCAAAACGAATTGATGTAATTTCAAATAATGCAACACGAATGAAATAGGCTTATGACTGAACTGCTGTGTTGATGAGACTCTTATAAATAAAGGCTCTTGGTGAGACATTGACTTTTCTATCAGAGCAGCTAGATCCAAAGCCGCGTTTCTGGGTCGGCTGGTCATTAGATTTCTATCGGTGGTATAACGGACTATCTTTTGCAGAGATGTATCCTTTGTGCCGTGATATGGATTTAACACATGATGCAGGCTGGTTGGAGTAGGCCTTTGAGAAGGCACAAATTGCCAACCTAGAAGAACTTTTTGAGAGATGATTGCACGCATTGAAATTAATTCTGCTTTAACGAAAACTTTGATCCAAAGATGCACTTATAAAATTGACTAATGAGGTTATAACGGAAAGTAAACAATCCAAGAATACATGGTAAGAGCTGATCAGGCCTTAACTTTTGACAAGGTGAATAAGTTGGTAATAGAACGATTATGAATACCAAAGTTGGTAATAAAGTTGGTAATAGAGCAGCCGTGGATGGCGAAGTTGGCAAGATAAGTTGGTAATAGAGGGGTTATGAATACCAAAGTTGGTAATAAAGGTTGGTATCTGAAAGGCTGAGAATAGGTCCAAGGCCGAGGTTTTGGAGCGATTGAGTACTGTTCATCTACCAGAGGGGACAGTGATCTGGCCCTTGCAGAGATTTTCACTGTAATCATTCAAGTTCACATCGTTGCCATGTATCCGTACTGCGAGATGGATATCCCCTTTTGTGTTCCGGTTAGAGCGGTCCTTGGGACAGTGTGATTTGCCATACACATGACTTGTTTTAACAATGATTCTACAAGACCTGGGGATATGGAGAAGGGAAAAGCCTGACCTGCAGCCAGGCGGTATTCTTCAGGTGACGAAGAAAGACGTGTGGAGAGGATGCCTATGAGACACGCACCAAGACCAAGTTGCAGCAGGACCGTGGTAACCTTGCCCTTGGTGGAGGAGAGTCGTGTTTCCTCAGAAGGGTGATGCTTGAAAGCTCGACAGATAGAACTTGCGGAGGTGTAGGGGAATGCTGGTAAAAGCGACCAAAGACGAGATTGCGCAGTACATGGATTTTGCGTATGAACTGGCACTGGACCAGACGAAATCCGGATATCCCCTCTGGTCTGACGGCGTCTCTCCCAAAGAGCAGTTTGTGGAGCGTGTCTGGAAGAGCTATGAGAGCGAGGACCGGGACCTCCTTCTGTTTGTGGTAGACGGCGCGGTGGAGGGCTGGATCCAGTTCTTCTTTATCGAGGAGGATCGGTATCTCCAGACCAACGGATTCCTGATTCGCAGCCACACAGACCAGGTGGTGTCGGAGTTTTTGGAGTACGCCCGCGCCCATTTTGCCGGCTACGACCTGTATCTGGGTTTTCCGAAGCGCAACACCCAGGCAATCGCCGCTCTGGAAAAGAGCAACTGCAGGCTGATCCAGGAGGCCTATCACAACATCTACCGCTTCGATGGGTCTGAGATACCGGTAGACGCGGACGGCATCGTCAGGGTGACGGAGGCCAACTTTGATGCATTCCGTGCAATCCACCAGAGCGACCCCGAGACGTACTGGAATGCAGGGCGCATGTTGCAGGCGCTGGACGAGTGGCTGATCTTTCTGCTGTATCGGGACGATTCCCCGGTAGGATATGTCTGCTCAAGAAACGGGGAGATCTTCGACCTGGGCTTTCGGGACGATCAATTTGATGCAGCTGTTTTTGCGATTTTGGTAAAAGTCGTATTGAGGGATCTGCAGGCAGCAGGGTATCGGCACATGATCTTCTTTGTCGATGACGAGGAGGGCGAGGAGAGACAGAATGCCGTTCTTTCGCTTGGCTTTACCTGCGTCAGCAAATATGTCTTATATCTGAAGAAGGGATAGGGGCTAGGCAACGAACTACAAACGCTTGTACAAAAAATTGTCAAATGTGATAATTTTGCAAAACCTGGCTCGTCTGCACAGGGGATATGATTTTTTCAAAAAAGTACTCAAATTTGCCCCCTCAGCACGGTGATTGCC
>CANRFN010000114.1 GCA_947629915.1 uncultured Oscillospiraceae bacterium
TGCTACGTGCACTCCACCCTCTTTTATGTTCATTATCTTGATGGAAAAATTTGGGTCACGAACTTTGGACAAGATCCGTGACAGGTGCCGGCAATACCAATTTTGGAGCCATCACCTTCACCAAGGCCGGCACATACGACTTCACCATCACCGAAAGCAGCGATGGTGCAAAGCCTGGCTACGCCTACGACACCAGCGAGTGGACCCTGACCGTGGTGGTCGAGGATCATGGTGGCATGTTAGAAGTTGTGAGTCACACCTACTCCAACAAGGACGTTGAGACCGCTAACGCTGCCGAGTTTACCAACACCTACAGTGTGACGGAGGCAACCTACGAACCCGAGGTGAGAAAGACCGTTGAGGGCACCACCCCCGAGGATAAGACTTTCACGTTTAAGATCGAGGCAGACGCCGATAACGATGATGAGGGCGTGAAAATGTCCGAGAACACCTCCGCGAGTGTGGAAGGCTCCGGCAGTGGCTCGTTTGACGCCATCACCTTCACCAAGGCCGGCACATACAAGTTCACCATTACTGAGGTCGATGATGGTATTCTCGGCTACACCTACGATGACAGCGTGTGGACCCTGACTGTGACGGTTACGGATGTGAACTCTGTGCTGACCACGAGCGCCACCTACACCAAGGATGACGGCCAGACCGCCGATGCCGCCGAGTTTAAAAACACCTACAAGCCCAATCCTGTGACGCAGACCGAGGAGCAGAAGTTCAAGGTGGTCAAAAACCTGACTGGCCCTGTCCCCAGCAGCGCTGAGAACACCTTCTCCTTTAGCTTGATTGACGATAAGGGCGTTGTTGAGGACGTTACCACCATAAGCTATTTGGCGGGCGAGACCGGTACGAGGACCAAGAGCTTTGATCCTCTGACCTTCGAACATGCCGGCATCTACATCTACACGATCAGTGAGAATGGTTCTAAAAACGGCTACAGCTATGACAACACCACCACTACTGTGACAGTGTTGGTCGTGGACAAGGATGGCCAGTTGGAAATTGCAAGTACCACCTATACCAAAAACATCGAAGGCGCCAATAAGACAACGGATGGAGCCGAGTTCACCAACATCTATGATCCCGGCCGGCTGATCTTCTGGCCCACGGTGAAAAAGGTCATCAAAGGGGAAAAGCCCTCGGCTCCTTCTATCTTCAACTTCCAGATCGCGTTGAAATCCGCTACCACTGAGAATGGCGCATTCATAACTGAAGGTACCGCGAGTGTGACGGGTGAGGGGTTCGCCAGCTTTGAGGTTGGGGTCGTTACCCCCGGTACCTACACCTTTGATATCACTGAGGACAAGGGTGCCGACTCTCATTACACCTACGACAAAGAGAAGATCACCATGACCATGGTGGTTGGCACAGACGAGAAGGGCATGCTGTTTATCCAGAACTTGACGTACACCAACAGTGCAACCTTCACCAACACTTATGATCCTGATGACGCTAAGTTTGCACCTGCGGTGAGCAAGACTGTTATGGGCGAGACCCCCAAGGATGAGACCTTCACGTTTAAGATCGAGGCAGACGCCGATAACGATGCTGCAGGGGTGGTAATGCCCGAGTCTGCCATCGCGACCGTGACAGGCTCCAGCAATGGCTCATTTGGTGAGATCACCTTCACCAAGGCCGGTACATACGACTTCACCATCACCGAGAACAATGGTGGAATCCATGGCTATTCCTACGACCCTGGTGTCTGGAATCTGCATGTGGAGGTCGAGGATCAGGGTGGCCAGTTGGTAGTCGTGAGATCCACCTACGCCAAGGGTAATGAGACCGCCGAGGCCGCAAAGTTCACCAACACCTATAATCCTGATGACATCACGTTTACACCCAAGGTGAGCAAGATCGTTGAGGGCAAAACGCCCAAGAATGCGACCTTCACGTTTAAGATTGAGGCAGCCGCCACTAACCCCACTGAGGGCGTGGTAATGCCCGAGAACACCATCGCGACCGTGACAGGCTCAGGCAATACCTCGTTTAATGAGATCACCTTCACCAAGGTTGGCACCTACAACTTCAAGATCACTGAGGCCAACGGTGGAACTCCCGGCTATTCCTACGACCCCAGTGAGTGGACCTTGACTGTGACAGTCGAGGACGTGGGCGGTAAGTTGAAAGTCGCGAGCACTTCCTATACCAAGGACGGCGAGACTGCCACAGTCGCCACGTTTACCAACACCTATACGCCCAATCCTGTGACGCAGACGGCTGAACAAACGTTCATGGTGGTCAAGACCCTGAATGGTCCTGTCCCCAGCAGCGCTGAGAACCACTTTGAGTTTGTTTTGTCAGCCGAGAAACTGGCCGACTCTCAGCGGATCACCGTAGACTATCCGGTGGGTCAAACGGGCCGACAGGAAGCACGCTTTATGCCTCTGACTTTTGACGAAGCCAGAACGTATACTTTCGTCATCAGCGAGACAAAGGGCGATGCGCCAGGCTATACCTACGATGGTGCACTTTGGATCGTGACTGTGGATGTCGTGGACGAAAACGGCCAGCTGAAGATAGACCGCACCTCCTATACCAGGAGCACCGGAGGCACGTCATACGCCGCTGTGTTTGCCAACACCTATGATCCAGGCAGGTTGACATTCTGGCCCACCGTCACCAAGGTTATCGATGGGGAAGAGCCCTCAACGGATTCCACCTTCAACTTCAAGATGGAGTTGGCTTCCGCAACTACTGAAAACGGCGCAGTCATCAGCCAAGACACCGCGAGCGTGACAGGCGAAGGGCCCGCCAGCTTTGTGGTAGACGTCGTCTCCCCCGGCCTCTATACCTTCGATATCACCGAGATCGCGGGTGAAGATCCGCATTACAACTACGACAACAATACGGTCACCCTGACCCTGGTGGTTGGCGTGAACGATGAAGGCTTGTTCATCCAGAACCTGGCGTATACCAATAACGCTACCTTCACCAATACCTATGATCCCGATGACACTACGTTCGCGCCTGAGGTGAGCAAGACCGTTGCGGGTGACACCCCCAGGGATGAGACCTTCACATTTGAGCTCAAGGCAGAGGACACTGCGGGCGTGGAAATGCCTGAGAGCACCACCGCGACCGTGACAGGCTCCAACAAAACCACGTTTGGCGAGATCACCTTCACCAAGGCCGGCACATACAACTTCGCTATCACTGAGAACGATGATGGTAAGCCTGGCTACGCCTATGACCCCGAGACTTGGAGTCTGAAGGTGGTGGTCGAGGATAACAATGGCCAGTTGGAAGTCAAGAGTCACACCTACACCAACAGTGGCGGCAAGATCGCCGACACTGCCGAGTTCACCAACACCTACAGCGCGATGGCGACAACCTACGAACCTAAGGTGAGCAAGACGGTTGAGGGCACCACCCCCGAGGATAAGACCTTCACGTTTGAGATCGAGGCAGATGCCGATAACGCTGCTGATGGCGTGGTAATGCCCGAGAACACTACCGCGACCGTGACTGGATCCAGTGATACCGCGTTTGACGCCATCACCTTCACCAAGGCCGGCACATACAACTTCACCATCACTGAGGTCAACGGTGAAATTCCAGGCTACGAGTACGACACCAGCGCGTGGACCCTGACCGTAACAGTCACCGATGTGGACTCCGTGCTGACCGCGAGCGCCACCTACACCAACGGTGACGGTGAGACAGCAGATGCTGCTGAGTTCACCAACGCCTACAGTGTGACGGAGACAACCTATGCACCCAAGGTGAGCAAGATCGTTGATGGCGATACCCCCGAGAATAAGACCTTCACGTTTGAGATCGAGGCAGATGCCGATAACGCTGCTGATGGCGTGGAAATGCCCGAGAACACCACCGCGACTGTGACCGGTGCTGGTGATACCGCGTTTGACGCCATCACCTTCACCAAGGCCGGCACCTACAAGTTCACCATCACTGAGACCAATGGTGGAGTTCCCGGCTACACCTACGATGACAGTGCGTGGACCCTGACCGTAACAGTCACCGATGTGGATTCTCAGCTGAACGCAAGTGCCACCTACACCAGCGGTGACAAGACAGCAGATGCCGCCGAGTTCACCAACGTATACACTGTGACGGCGACAACCTATGCACCCCAGGTGAACAACCTCGTTAACACCAACGGCTTCAGTCCTGTCATACCCGACTTCGCATTTACCATCGAAGCGGCTGGCGAGGATACCCCGATGCCTGAGAGCACATCTGCAACTGTGAACGGCGCAGGCGATGCTGCGTTCAGCGGTATTACCTTCACCAAGGCCGGCACATACACCTACACCATCAAAGAAGCACAGCCCGATCCAATCCCCGCCGGCTGGACCTACGATGACAGCGTGTGGACCCTGACCGTGACGGTCACCGATGTGGACTCCGTGCTGACTGCAAGTGCTGCCTATGCCAAGAACAGCACGATCAGAAGTATCGCGGCCGAGCCCGATGATGCCGCCGAGTTCATGAACACCTACATTGAACACTATGTCACATACCAGTTTGAGGGCGATACTCCTGCAGAGGCCGCTCTTCCCGCAAGAGTTAGCTATGTCGAAGGCGCCGATGTGACCGTGGCCTCTGGCTACAGCGACATCACAGTCACCAACGCAGACGGCAGTACCACGACCTATCACTTCGAGGGTTGGGACAGCGGCAGCTTCACGATGCCTGGTAGTGATGTGACGATCACCGGTACCTGGAGCTCCGTCACCAACACGCCAGATCCAAGCGAACCTCCGGCCGAACCAAGTGATCCTCCGGCTGATCCCAGCGATCCCAGCGATCCCAGCGATCCCAGCAATCCCGGCGATCCTCCGACCGATCCCGACACACCCGATGTCCCGGATACTCCCGACACTCCAGACACTCCGGATACTCCTGATACCCCGGACACCCCGGATACTCCCGACACCCCGGATACTCCCGACACCCCGGATACTCCCGACACTCCAGACACTCCGGATACTCCGGACACACCCGATGTCCCGGATACACCCGATACCCCAGACACTCCGGATACCCCAGATACTCCGGACACCCCGGACGAACCCTCGGTAGACATTCCGGATGAGAACCCGCCTCTGGTCGAAAATCCTGAGGACCCGGCAGACAACCCGAACGAGCCCGCAGATGATCCTACCGTGGATATCCCGGACGAGAACCCGCCACTGGCGGAAGATCCCACCACTCCTGAGGAGCCGGCTGAGAATCCGAATGAACCCGAGGACGATCCCGCTGTGGATATCCCGGACGAGAACCCGCCACTGGCGGAAGATCCCACCACGCCCGAGGACCCGGCAGACAACCCGAATGAACCTGAGGACGATCCCGCTGTGGATATCCCGGATGAGAACCCGCCTCTGGCTGAAGATCCCATTGAAAATGCACCTGCAGACCAGAATGAACCTGAGGACGAGCCTTCCGTGGACATCCCAGATGAGAATCCTCCGCTGAGCGAAGATCCCGGCGAGGCGATCATCCCGGATGAACAAGTCCCCATGGATCAGGCGCCGCCGCAGACCGGAGACAACACCATGGCTGTCGTATGGACGGCGCTGCTCGTGGCCTCCGCCGCTGGCCTGGTGCTCCTCTTCGTGCAAGGCAGAAAGCGGAAAGAAGACTGATTTGAAACATCGTTGCTGAGACGATAAGCGGAACCGCGCCGGCGGGGCTGAATAAGCCCCGCCGGCGCGGTGTTTCTATGTGTAGCAATTTCAATCCGCCCCTCCTGCGAGGGGAATATCCAATGACCTTCAATTCATCATCATTAACAGCTACTTATTTCAATCCACCCCTCCTACGAGGGGAGAGCTAGTTGGTCTCGGCCTTCTCGGGATAGGTGTTGACATTTCAATCCACCTCTCTTACGAGAGGAATATCGGCAATTGCCAATAAAAAGATTGCCGTAATAGCATGAATTGTAATGCAAAACACACAAAAGAGAAGCCGCATCGCTGCCCAAACAGAGAGACAGTTGAGCCGTTCGCTGCTCTCTCAGCCTGATAACCTACCGGCGGTTTCAACACAGCTTCCGGTTATCAGAGCGACAAAACGCTGGCGCGAGCAATGTTATAGGTCTTGCAGTGTCATGCTACATGCCGAAACAAGCTAATGTGCTTTTTGAAAACACCTCCCAATCCTGCCCTCTTGCGAGGGAGAGACAGATATGCTTGATCTGGTTTGCAGAGTGACGATAATCGCCTGCAAGCCGTCCAACGAATCCAAGGGCTTAGAAAAGCCCAACTAAAGGTGCGGCGCAGTGCGAACTTGCGCCGAGGTAGAGAGATGCCCAGGGTTTCAACAACTTGCGATCTTGCGGGGCGTGATATGCTCTTGGTGGCGGTTCAATGGGGAAATGCGAGGAAAATACTTGGCGATACAGCTTTTGGAAGCTGCACCAAGCCGTTCTGCAACGTGCACGTTCATAATACACTTTTCCTCTTGCAAAGTCAAGCACTTCTTTTCTAATAATAATGGGGGAGCTGAACTGAACTGATAAGACTTTGCGGTGGGAAATGATTCTGCAAACGGCTGTTTTTTCGGAACTGGAACGAAAGAAACACAGATAGAAGTTAGAAAATTTGCTTACGGACAGTGAAAATGAAGTTTGAAAACCGAAATAGATAGATAGTGACGAAAGAACAGATGCGCAAATGAACGGGATTTCGGATAAGAGAGGCTGCGTTATCACAAGTTTCCATCTGCCGCTTCCGAACCGCCAAAAATACTGCAAATGATATTGGAAAACTGTAATAACAAGAGTATATGTACCAATCGGCTAGGGGGAGAGACCTACATTCTTGCGGATCTGCTTGGTGTCAAAGAGCAGATGCTGCGGAGCTCACGGAAGAGGGAGGACTGCGGAGAACCCGGCAGCTGCCCGCAATCCCTCTGGAAAACCCGCCCGGCCTGTGGTACAATCCAGGCAATCGGATGAGACGTCTGGCAAAGGAGGAGCGGGGCATGCAGTACAAGATCGCCGTTGTGGATGACGTAGCGGCAGACCGAGAGACCATCTCAGACATGGTGAACCGCTGGGCGGAGACATCCGGCAACAGAGTGACGATCTCCCCGTTTCCCTCTGCGGAGAGCTTTCTCTTCGACCTGGAGGACCACCCGGACTACAGCATCCTCCTCCTGGACGTGGAGATGCGGGATCTCTCCGGGATAGACCTGGCCAAACGCCTCCGGGCAGACCGCAGCCGGGCGGAGATCGTGTTTATCACCTCCCACTTTGAGTTCATCGCCGAGGGCTACGAGGTGGATGCCCTGCATTATCTGGTGAAACCGGTGGCACAGGAGAAGCTCTTTGCCGTGCTGGACAAGGCGGCAGAGCGGCTGGCAGTTGAGCCGGCATCCCTTGTGGTGAGCTGTGAGGGGGAGACGGTGAAGCTCCTGGAGAGAGACATCCTCTATGCGGAGGCCTTTGCCCACTATCTGGAGGTGCACACCCGGTCCCGGGTGTACCGGCTCCACGAGAACATCTCTACCTTTGCGGCCAAGCTCAGCCCCGATTTTTATCGCCCGCACCGCTCGTACCTTATCAATCTTCAGGTTGTGGAGCGGATCTCCCGCACCTCGGTGTGGCTGGAGGGCGGCATTGCAATCCCACTGGCCCGGGGCAAGTACGATGACGTCAACCGCCGGTTCATTGAGAGGAATTAGACCATGCTGAAACGCACCTATCTGAAGCTGGTGGAGTACCAGACAGAGCAGTCCCTGCAGCACCTGGAGGAGGTGCGGAGCATCCACCGGGAGATGCGGGCCTATAAGCACGACTACCACAACCACCTGCAGACCATAAGAAGCTACCTGGAGGCCAGGGACACAGACCGGGCCCTGCGCTATATCGGGGAGCTGGACCGGCAGCTGATGCATGTGGACACGCTGCTCAAGACCGGCAACGCCTCTCTGGACGCCATTCTCTCGGCCAAGATCGCCCAGGCCAAGAGCGAGGGCGTGGCCGTGTCTGTTAAGGCCAATGTCCCGGACAATCTCACCCTCACAGACCTGGAGCTCAGCATTGTGGTGGGCAATCTCCTGGACAACGCCATCGAGGCCTGCCGGACGGCAACGGGAGAGAAGTTCATCCGATTGTACCTCGGCATGAAGGGCAAGATGCTGTACTTCTCCATGTTGAACTCTGCTGGGGCCAAGCGGGAGAAGACCGGGAGCCTTTTTCAGACCAGCAAGGCCGGCGTCCACGGCTTTGGCCTCCGCCGGGCCGAGAGCATTCTCAAAGACCATGACGGCTGGGTGAAATACAACAGCGAGGACGGGGCCTTCACATCGGAGTTTCTGGTCCCGGCGCTGGCTTGATACAATTCGTGCACGGACGGCGGCGTTCCGTGCACGATTTTCCTTGTCAGAAGGCGGCTGTGCTATCCTGTAGGGAAAAGAGGTGATACCCATGGAGTACGAGAAAATACCAAACAAAAAGCCGTATCGGTCTGTGCTAAGCAACGCCCTGTGGAGCGTCTCTGGAATGGTCCATGGTGCGCCGTCCGCCCTGCTGCTGATGCTGTTGGAACTGCCCCTGGCGGTGTTTTTGGCCTGGGCCGGCGTGCGGCTGCCGTCTCTGGTGGTGGGACTGGTCTCAGATGGGGCAGATCTCCGGGATGCGGCCATCGCGGTGGGACTGATGCTGCTCGGGATGCTGCTCGCCACCGTGGGCAAGGATACCTGCCGGGCGTTTTTGGGCGTGAAGCTGGAGCGATACCGGCACGCCCGAGGGCGGGAGCTGATTTGCAAGGACCAGACCAGCTTCTATCAGACGTACGAGCGCAAGGAGACACGAGACATGCACACCCGGGCGGAAAAGTCCACTTGGATGTGGAATGGGGAACAGCCCCTCAGCGATGCACCTCGGTTTGTCCTCACCTTGGCGGAAAACTTGCTGTGCTATGCCCTTCTGGGCACGATGATCTCCTTTGTGAGCCCCTGGCTGGTGCTGCTGCTCACGGCGGCACCGGCGGTGAACATCCTGGCGGAGCGGGCCTATCGGAAGTGGGAGTACGGCACCCGGGCGGACAGGGCAGACAACGAGCGGAGGCTGGACTACATCCTCCGCAAGCCCGCGGAATTTGCCAGCTACAAGGACATCCGGGTGTACGGCATGGCCGGCTGGTTTCGGGAGGTGTACCGGGATCTCTTTCGAACGGACCTCTCCTGGGCCAAGAAGATGAGCATCCGCAGTTTTGCCGCACGCCTGGCGGATCTCCTCATGATCCTCCTCCGGGACGGCATCGCCTACGCGGTACTGATCCGGCAGGCCCTGGACGGCGCCGTCACCGTGGAGCAGTTTGTGCTGTATTTTGCCGCCATCTCCTCCTTTGCGGACTTTGTCTCCGCCATCATCACCGGTTGGAACAGCCTTGCCAACGCGTCTCTCTTCCTCTCGGACCTCCGGGAGTACCTGGACCTGCCGGACGATGTCCCGGATGGCACCGAGACCGCCGAGGGGCACCTGGACCATGCGCCGGAGATCGTGCTGGACCATGTGTCTTACCGCTATCGGGGTGCGGAACAGGACACCCTTCACGATATCAGTCTCACCATCGCCCCCGGGGAGAAGATCGCCCTGGTGGGCCTCAACGGGGCGGGCAAGACCACACTGGTGAAGCTGATC
This sequence comes from uncultured Oscillospiraceae bacterium, assembly GCA_947629915.1. Taxonomy (GTDB): domain Bacteria; phylum Bacillota; class Clostridia; order Oscillospirales; family Oscillospiraceae; genus Enterenecus. Next base: position 9,632 of record CANRFN010000114.1, read on the forward strand.
TGCGGACTCTATGCCCCCACCTCCGGGGAGATCCGGGTGGACGGGGTGCCCATTCAGCGGTATCGGCGGGAGGAGTACGGCAGATTTCTTGCCCCGGTGTTTCAAGATGTGAGAACTGGCCCGTTCTCCCTTGCTGATACGGTCTCCAGCTGCCTGGACGGCACCGGAGACCTCCAAAAGGCGGAGCGCTGCCTCCGCATGGCGGGACTGGGGGACAAGATCGATGCCCTCCCCAAGGGAATCCGCACCGTGCTGGACAAGCAGATCGACAAGGACGGCACGGACCTCTCCGGCGGCGAGAAGCAGAAGCTGATGCTGGCCCGTGCCATCTACAAGGACGCACCGATCCTGGTGCTGGACGAACCCACGGCGGCACTGGACCCCATCGCGGAGAATCAGATCTACCTCCAATACCACGCCCTCACCGCCGGCAAGACATCCCTCTTTGTCTCCCACCGCCTGGCCTCCACCCAGTTTTGCGACAGAATCCTGTACCTGGACCAGGGGCGGATCACGGAGCAGGGGTCTCATACCCAGCTCATTGCCCAGGGCGGCGCATACAGCCAGCTCTACGAGATCCAGAGCTGCTGGTATCGGGAGGACTACCAGGGAGGTGAGACCGCATGAAGGCATCGGAACATTGGCGCGTCTTTCGTCGGGGCGTGCACCTGCTCTGGGATCTGAGTCCGGCATACACCGTGTTTTCGGTATTGCAGGCTGTCCTGGACGCCCTCACCCCCTATGTGCCCATCTATTTCACCGCCCGCCTGGTGGATGCCCTCACCAACCGTCTGCCCAGGAGCACCCTGGCGCTGTATGCCGGCCTCACCGTGGGGCTCACCTTTCTCCTGCAGCTGCTCCGGGCCTGGTGCCAGGCGCAGACAGGGGTTGCTGAAACGGCCTTCCAGCACAACGCGGACTGGAAGCACGCGGAGAAGACCATGGCCATGGCGTACGAGTCCATCGAGGACCGGGATGTGGCGCTCTTACGGGAGCGGATCCTCCAGGAGACCTCCACAGGGTTTAACTACTGGCACCTGCGGGGGCGGCTGCTCTCCCTGGTGGGCTATGCGGTCCAGATTGGGGTCAGCATCTCCCTCACGGCGTCCTTCTTTGCCCTTGAGGCGATCCCCATCTGGATGAAACTGGCCCTCATCTGTGGGCTGCTCCTCACCCTCGCGGCCGGGGCGTGGCTCAAGGGCAAGGCGGAGAGACGCAAGAGCAGCCTCTTTGAAAAGGCGGTGGACCTGAACCTGATGGCCGGCCGTCTCAGCGACTACGAGTCCGAGTACGCCACCGGCAAGGACATCCGCCTCTACGGGATGTCTGAGGGCTGCCTCCGCAACACCGAAGCATTCCAGGAGCGTGCATACCGCCTGCAGCTGCAGACCAATGTGCCCGCCAGCCTGCTGGAGTCTGTGGGTAACGCCCTGGACTTCGGCCTGAAATTCGGGGTATACCTGGTGCTCCTCTATGCCGCCCTCCAGGGTGAGGTGTCTGTGGGGTCCATCGCCCAGTACGTGTCCTGCATCACCCTGCTCATGGCGGCGGTATCCGGCTTTGTATCGGCTGTCCAGCTGACCATGGTGAACAACCGGTACCTCCAGCGCTACTTCTCCTATTTCGACCTCCCCAACAACATGTACAAGGGCTCCCTCACCGTTGAGAAGCGCGATGACAACGAGTACTTCGTGGAGTTCCGGGATGTGTCCTTCCGGTACCCCCACAGCGAGACATGGGCCCTCCGCCATGTGAGCCTGAAGTTCCAAATTGGACAAAAACTGGCTGTGGTGGGTTTGAACGGCTCCGGCAAGACCACCTTTATCAAGCTCCTCTGCCGCCTCTATGACCCCACCGAGGGAGTGATCCTGCTGAACGGCGTAGACATCCGCAAGTACGACTATGACGAGTACATGTCCCTCTTCTCTGTGGTGTTCCAGGACTTCCGGCTGTTCTCCGTCTCCCTGGGGCAGAATGTGGCGGCCAGCACAGACTTTGACCCGGACCGCGTGCTGGACTGCCTGAGACGCGCCGGCTTTGAGAAGCGGGAGGCAGCCATGCCCCAGGGGCTGGACACGCCCCTCTACAAGGACTTCGACAAGTCCGGCGTGGAGATCTCCGGCGGGGAGGCCCAGAAGATCGCGCTGGCCCGGGCCCTGTACAAGGACGCGCCCTTTATCATCCTGGATGAGCCCACCGCCGCCCTGGACCCCATCTCGGAGTATCAGGTGTATAGCCGGTTCAACGCCATCGCCGGGGACAAGACTGCCGTCTATATCAGCCACCGCCTGGCATCCTGCCGCTTTTGCGACAAGATCGCCGTGTTCGAGGCGGGGCAGATCGTGCAGCAGGGCACCCATGAGGCCCTCCTCGCCGATGCGGAGGGGCAGTATTGCGCCCTTTGGAATGCACAAGCACAGTACTACCGCAACGAATAGACCAAGCCGCGCCGCTGTAGACGGAGACCGTCTGCTGCGGCGCGGCTGCACTGTCTGTGGGGCTGGGCCTTTGATGTGGTTGTGTTCTGCCTTACACCGCTGCCTTGTGTCTCAGTTCACCCCGGCATCCGCTACAAAATCGAAGTAAGTCACTTCGGATTTGTAGCAGAGGGGACCTGTGTTAACAGCCGTACCGATCCCTGACGCCATCACCCTCAATTCCCTTCCGCAGAGAAGTTTCACACAGCTTCTCTGCGGTTCTTTCTTTGCAAAAACCACCATTCCAAACTGGAAGGCCGTCTGGGTGTGGCCGTGGGTGTGTGCTCCAGACGGTCCCTCGCGAAATCCTAAATTTTCTTTCCCCAGGGGCTTGACATGCCTCGAGCACCGATGTATACTGATACCTGGAGGACCGAGGTATCGGAAGCGGATCTGCAAGGAGGAGCGGTTATGAAGTTTGACAAAGGTCTGATGGCGGGGAGCAGCTCGATGCTGGTGCTCTCCCTGCTGAAAAAAGAGGACATGTACGGGTATCAGATGATCGAGCAGCTGGCCAAGCGCTCCGGAGATGTGTTTGAGATGGGGGAGGGCACCCTTTATCCCATCCTGCACGCCATGGAAAAGAGCGGGTATGTGTCGTCGTACCGGCAGGCGATCAACGGCCGGGAGCGGAAATACTATCATCTCACGGAGCGGGGACGGAAGCAGCTGGACGCAAAGAAGGAAGAGTGGAAGCAGTTCAGCAAGGGCGTGGAAGGTGTGCTGAGCGGAGGAGCGTACGCATTCGCCTGAGGGAGGTGTGCGGAGTGAACGAGGAGAAAAAGACCCGGCGCAGGTGGTTTCACCTCACCCGCGGGCAGCGGACCGCTCGGAATCTGGTGCTCTTTTTCGTTCTGACGGTCCTGGTGTGGGGGATCTACGGGTGCCCATTGCCGGCAGAGGCGGCCTTCCGCAGGCTGGAGCGGGAACACCTGCTGGAGTCCGGGGAGATTGTCCTGCTGCTGCAGCCGGAATGGGGCAAGGAGTATGCCACGGTCTCTGTCAATGGACAGCAATATAGCAGCAACGGCGTGATCTGTGCCTCTGTCTCACCGGATTGGATATTCTGCTCCGCCGGTACCAGCAGGACATTTGACCAGTGGGAGATTGCCTATTTCTGCTCTCGCGGGGACGGCGTGGATGTGATTCCCCTAGCGCATTACATGGTTACAGCGATAGACTATAGTACTGGCCGAATGAACCTGACATCGTATGTGCCGTACCTGGTGCTGGATCTGGATGTGCCGGCAGAGACAGTGCGGGTAGAGATGGACATGGAGTATCGGATGGACGTCCGAGACGGCGAGATGAACGTGATGACCTCCGGCGCCGGTGAAAAGCAGAAGAGCGGTGCCTGGCTGTTTTTCCTGGATCGGCCAAACGGATCCGCCTATGCGACCGGACAGATCGGGGCCCCGTGGACCATCCGGGCTTATGCGGCAGATGGATCGCTGCTGCAGGAACTGGAAGGGACAGTCCGCGAGTACAGTGTCGGGTGAGAGAGGGGGATTCGAACATGAAATTGCGGGGAGAGGCGAATATCTGGCTGTATCACGCCACCTGCGGGATTCGCTTTGCGGAGGACCGGGATGCGGTGCGGCAGGAGCTCCGGGAACACCTGGAGGATGAGATCGCCGCGGTGCAGGAGGAGACAGGGTACTCTCAGGAGGCCGCGGAGAAGATCGTGGTACAGCGGATGGGGGATGCCGATGAGATCGGCGAGCGCCTGGTCGCTGTGCACACGCCTTGGATGGGTTTCCTCTGGCGGCTCAGCAAAGTCCTGCTGGCCCTGGTATGCGTCTTGGTGATCTTCTCCGTCATACGTGAGCGGACGAACAACTGGGCCTATAATTTCGAGTTGTTCAGTACAGATAGCATCTCTGAAGTGCGCTCGGTTACCTTGGATGAACGCAAAGGGCTCACCGGGGCGGACCTGTTCAACGCCGGCCGGGATGCGGACCAGCTGGCCCAGTTTACCATCGGCCAGCAGTTGAGGGCGGGGACCCAGACGGTAGAGGTGCTGGACTGCACGATCTGGCGCACCGCCGAGGACCACACAGACCTGTTTCTCCACATCCGCCTGGAGGACCATCGCTTCTGGGAGATGGGGCAGCTGATGGGCGATCTCTTCACCATCACAGACAGCAGCGGAAACCACTGCAGCCGGTGCATCGCCCTGGAGGGGGGATTTGGTTTCTACCACAGCGAGTACCTGATCCAGGCGCTTGATTTCGACCCTACCTCAGACTTCGTCCAGATCTCATACGGGCCGAACGGCAGCATCTTCTCCCTCCGGGCGGAGATCCCGGAGCACAAGTGGGAGACGGGCAGTATCCATCCTTAGGGCCTGGAAAGCAATCCTGTCTGCGGAGGTATATGCCGTGCAGAAAAAGACGAAATTCCTGATTGCTGCCGTTCTATTGGCCGTTGCGGTGGGCCTCGGCGTGATGTCCCTCCCGCTCCCCACCAGGGTCCAAGCAGACATGCTGTACGCGGTCTTGACGCAAAACGCCATTGCCTATGAGACCGGAGGGCTGCACCTTCAGGGGTGGGAGTACCACCGCCTTTTCCTGGACGATGGGATATCCCTGGAGTTCCAGCTTTCTCAGTCCTCCAACGAGGCTCCCCGTCTGGACTACTCTGAGCCGATTACCGCGGAGATCAAGACAATCCATGAGAGCCCCCGGACATCCGTATGTTTTCGTATGTCGCCATGCGCAATGGATACGGCGAGGTGGGAGAGCTCTACACAACCAGCGATCTGGACAGTTTGCTCATTTGCCTCCAGGACAAGGACTATATTGTGGCGTCTTCGAAACCGGCCTTCGACCCCGCTGTGACGCTGTCCCAGTTTCTGTCCCACTGGGATTGATCGGCTCATGCAGCCTGACACAGAGCGCAGGCCGGCATGCTCCGCTGTCACAGGCCCAAGCGGAGATCTCTTTGCAGCATTTAGTAGGAAGCCCTCTGTCCAGCCGGGATCCGGCTGGACAGAGGGCTTTTCAACGCTTTTGGGTGTGGCCTGCTGGTGATCTACCCAGACAGCATCTGCCGGTTTCAACCGCCAGGCAGTATTTTGGGGAGCAGAAATGTGGTATCCTGGGGAACCTGTTTCACATTCTCTCCTCCGGATGCTGCTCTGAGATGCGCCAGATGCATTTTCTCTGTTTTGCCAGTCCCTCTTTGCATGGATTTTCCGGCAGGGATGGTAGATTTCTTCACAGTTGGATGGTATGATACCAAGTGTGGGGGTATCTGCCGGCTCGGCGGCATTGGGTTCGGCACCGGTACCCATGGATGGCAGTGTACAAAAGGGAGGCTACCACCATGAAGATCGAGATCTACCCGTTGGAAAAAGTGGAGATCAACGGCGTCCCCATCTTTTTCGGCATGGAGAAAACCGCCGTGGAGGCATCCTTCGGCAGGGGAGAAGTGATCCGAGGGCGCAGCTATTACCATCGCAACGAGATGGCCGTGGAGTACGGCTCAGACAGCCGGGTGACGTTCCTCGAATTTCTGGGCGGTCCCCGGGCTACCCTGAGGCCCATGATTTACGGCGTCTCCGTCTTTGACACCCCGGCAGGCGAGCTGTCTCGCCTCCTGGCGGAGAAAAACGGGGCGCCGGCAGACCTGGCGCAGGAGGGATTCTTTGCGCTGTTCCGGAACATCGGCATCGCGGTGCACCGGGAGCGGCGCCCCAACGACCTCCTGGAGCAGGCCCATCAGCAGAAGCTGAACGGCATCCAGACCCCAAACGATGCATACCAGAGGGATCTGGAGGCGGCGAACCACTGGTCTTCCATTGGGGTGGGTTCCCCCGCATACTACCGCTCTTGGGGGTAGGCCAATGAGATGTCCCTTTTGCGGCAGAGCGATGGAGCAGGGCGCCGTGCAGAGCCAGCGTGCCATCCTGTTCAACACGAATCCCAGGAAAGGCGTGTTCTGGCGGGTATTCCAGGAGGGGGAGGAGACGATCAGCCAGCACAATTGGACGACTCCCACCTGCCTGGCCTGGCGCTGTAGACACTGCAAGAAGATCGTCCTGGACTACGGGGCAGAGATCCCGTAGAGCATGGGCATCCACGATAGGCTAGGATTGAACGAATAAGACTTGTTTTGGAGGCAGTATGAACACGATTTGGTCTCACATCCAGGGCGTCCAGACGCTCTATCTCAGCCGGAAGCTCCGCTTTCACGATGTCTTTTCTCCCCAGTACCAAAGGACCTTCGCGCTGGATCCAGCTGCCGATCTCAAGATCCTGGAGATCGGCTGCGGTCCCGGGGCCCTCTCGGAGTCCCTGCACCGGTGGTTTCCCAGGGCGCAGATCACCGGGATAGACCGGGACAGCGCATTTATCGCCTTCGCACGGGAGAACATCCCGGGCGTGTCCTTCCAGGAGGGGGATGCCACCAATCTCCCCTTCCCAGACAATTCCTTCGATGTCTGCATCTCCAACACGGTGCAGGAGCATGTGGAGCCGTCTGCCTTTTGGGGCGAGCAGCTGCGGGTGCTAAAACCGGGCGGGGTGTGCCTCTGCCTCTCCGCCCGAAAAGGGCTGCACTGCACCGCGCCGTGCCTGGAGCAGACGGCGGCGGAGCGGGCATTTTGGGAGAGCCTGCCTGAGACGGACGACACGTTCCAGCGATACGGCGTGGGGAAGTATGTTGTGTCTGAGGCGGAGCTGCCGGCATCCATGGAGCGGTATGGCTTTTCCAACGTCTCCACCGGCTATGCCGTGATAGACCTCACACCAGATGCGCCCAAGTATCCCCCGGAACTGGCGGAGCTGATGATCGAATCCATGCGCCAGAACGACCTGGAGGCGATCCAGTCTGTGCACGCACCGGGCGCAGATCGGGCGATTGAAGCCGTACACGCCAAGTACGATGAGCGGCTCCGGCTGTACCGGGCGGGGGTGAAGCAGTGGAACACCGAGGTCTCGGTCACAATGATGGTCCGCGGGGTGAAGCGATAGGCAGTTTGCAGGGAGGGGATATCATGGACGGAGATAATGCAGCGTTCCGGGATGCACTGGATGCGCTGGTGCATCGCTCTGAGATTGTAATAGACAGGCCCAAGGGCTCGGCCCATCCCAGATACCCGGACTTCATTTATAAAGTGGACTACGGATACCTGAAAGACACCTCCTCCATGGACGGCGGCGGGATCGATGTGTGGGTGGGCAGCGGCGAGCAGAAGGTAGACGCCGTCATGTGCATCGTGGACCTTTGGAAGCGGGATTCGGAGATCAAGATCCTGATCGGCTGCACGGAAGCGGAGAAGCGCGAGGTATACCGGACGCACAACGAATCGGAGAATATGAAGGGCATCCTGATCCGCAGAGGACCGAGAGCCGCCCTGCAATAGAGAGGAAGCGGTGCTGCGATGGCAGACGATCTGCAGCTGTATATCCCACGCCAGGCGGATGGCTGGTTCTACGAGAAGATGATGTCCGATCCGGAGAGGTGATATTCAGCAAAAATGTTGATTGGATGCTTGACTAGAGCACCCTGGGGGGTGTATAATAGGGCCGAGGTGA
>CANRFN010000115.1 GCA_947629915.1 uncultured Oscillospiraceae bacterium
TTACTTCGCAGGGACTGCACCCCCAAGATACCCGTTAAATCAGCAGCTGGCAACGGGTATCTATTATACGCTTACGAACAAGGAGCACACAGACGGCAAGAACGGCATCTGGACCTGGGGCATCAAGGTCTATGCCTCCACGGACCTCTGCAATTGGGAGGACCGCGGCTTCCTGATTCCCCCGGTTCTCGACGACCCCAACGCCGCCCTCTTCCCCACGAAGCGGGTGGACCGGCCCCACATCGTGAAGTGCCCCGCCACCGGAAAGTACGTCTGCTGGATCAAACTCTCCGGCCCGGAGGCCGCCTTCACCATCTGGCAGGCAGATCAGCTGCTGGGACCCTACGAGATGGTGGTGAACCTCTACAACCCCGTGGGACACAAGGCCGGCGATTTCGACCTCATCTCAGACCCGGACACCGGCAAGGGCTACCTCTACTTTGATGCCGATCACGCCTCCATGCTGTGCATGGAGCTCTCCACGGACTACCTGAAGGCGGAGAGAGAGGTAGCCGGCAGCTATGCCAACCTCACCCCGCCCTTTACCCGGGAGGCGCCGGCCCTCTTCGCCTGGAACGGGATGAAGTACATGCTCACCAGCGGTATGACGGGCTATGTCCCAAATCGCTCAGACAGCGCCGCGGCAGACCGCTGGGAGGATGTGTTTCAGAGCCTCGGCGATCCCCATGTGAACGACCCCTCCTGCGCCTCGTTCAACAGCCAGATCTCCAAGATCTTCCCCGTGGCGGGGAGAGATGGCCTCTTCATCGCCATGGCGGACCGGTGGCTCCCCGGTACCCCGGTGGATGCCCGCCTGGCGGATATCTTCACGCGGGTGATTGCCGGCAACTACAAGCCAGACCAGTATCAGGCCACCGATGCCGAGCGGAAGGAGATGTACGCCGCCAACCAGCTGGAGGGGGCGGATACCTCCATCGCAGACTATGTGTGGCTGCCCCTGCGGCTGGAGGACGGCCGGGTGTATCTCGACTGGAAGGATTCCTGGACCGTCTGACACCCATGCTGCTCTGTTTGTGACAATATTGCGCCGCCCCGGCTGGTCTCACGGCCGGGGCGGCGCTGTGTGATTTGGGGAGATCCGCGCTGCAAGGTGTTGCCTCCAGGGGCAAAACCCTTTATAATGGCGGGCAGACGGAAATGCAATCTCCTGCTGCCAGTCCCTGCCCTGTGATGCCCAGACCGGGCCAGGACCGTGGGAGACTTTCTTACTTTTTGATACCGCGGACTGGTGTCTCGATATTTCCTTTCCGCTCGGAAAGTCCTATCATGTCTGGTACTGACCCTCTCTGTACCAGAGAAACCGGCAAGACCGAAAACAAGATATTTGCATACGAGGAGGATTCCAGTGGACAACTCAAGATTCAGCCGGCCCTTGAACCTGAAACAGATCCACATCACAGACAGCTTCTGGGCAAGAGAACAGGAGCTGGTGCGCACCGAGGTGATCCCATACCAGTGGGAGGCCCTCAACGACCTCGTCCCCGGGGCGGCGCCGAGCTGGTGCATGCACAACTTCCGGGCCGCCGGACGGCTGGTGCAGGAGAAGAAAGACAGGGCGTCAACTTTCCAGGCCCCGGCGTACACCTTCCGTGGCTTTGAGGCCCTGCCAGAGGACCCGGCCCACCCGGACCTGGACGCCTTCTACGGTTTTGTCTTCCAGGACTCGGACTTCAGCAAGTGGATCGAGGCGGTGGCCTATACCCTGGCCCAGCACCCGGACCCGGAGCTGGAGAAGATCGCAGATGAGGCCATCGACATCGTCTGTGCCGCCCAGTGGGACAACGGGTACCTGGACACGTACTACATCATCAACGGTATGGACCGGGCCTTCACCAACCTGAAAGACCACCACGAGCTCTATTGCCTGGGCCACCTGGCGGAGGGCGCCGTGGCCTACGCGGAGGCCACGGGAAAGCGGAAGCTGCTGGACGCCGCCTGCCGCTTTGCCGATTACGCGGCCTCCTGCTTCGGACCGGGGGAGAATCAGAAAAAAGGCTATCCCGGCCACGAGATCGCCGAGATGGCCCTGGTGCGGCTGTACGAGGCCACTGGATGCGAGCGATATCTGAAATTGGCCCAGTTCTTCCTGGATCAGCGGGGTACCGAGCCCCACTACTTCGCCCAAGAGGAGCGGGAGCGCTTTCGCCACGATCACCCCGGCGATCCGCTGCCGGCAAAGCTCCAGAACCTGAAGCCCGCAGACTACCCCTATTACCAGGCCCACCAGCCGGTGCGGGAGCAGTCTGAGGCGGTGGGACACGCGGTTCGGGCGGGGTACCTGTATTCCGGCATGGCGGATGTGGCCCGGCTCACGGGAGACGAGGCGATGCTGGCGGCCTGTGAGCGGCTGTGGAAGAGCATCGTGAACGAGAAGCTGTACATCACCGGGGGCGTGGGCGGCACCGACATCGGGGAGGCGTACTCTTTCCCATACAACCTCCCCAACGACCTGGCGTACTCTGAGACCTGTGCCGCCATCGCCCTGGCCTTCTTCGCCCGGCGCATGCTGGAGATCCGGCCGGACCGGGCGTATGCGGACGTGATGGAGCTGGCGCTCTATAACACGGTGCTGGCGGGCATGGCCCTGGACGGCAAGAGTTTCTTCTACGTGAATCCCCTGGAGGTACACCCGGAGGCCTGCCATAAAGATCCCCTGAAGTCTCATGTCCAGCCGGTGCGCCAGAAGTGGTTCGGCTGTGCCTGCTGCCCGCCCAACCTGGCCCGGATCGTGAGCTCCGTGGGGGCATACGCCTATACAGAGAACGAGGACACCCTGTGGTTCCACCTCTACATGGGCAGCCGGGTAACCAAGCGGATCGGGGAGAAAGACCTGGTGCTGCAGGTGGAGACGGAGCTCCCCTGGGCTGGCACTGCCAGTGTAACGGTGGAAGAGGGGGCCGGACAGCCCTGCACGCTGGCCTTCCGCATCCCCGCCTGGTGCGGCCATGGAACGTTTGATCTGCAGCGCGGCGCGGAGAAGACCACTGTCCGCTGGAGCAAGGGGACCTTGGCAGACGATATCGCATTCGCCTCTGAGAATGGCGATCTCTTCTATCGGGACGGATATGTCTATGTCCAGGGCAGCTGGCAGAAGGGGGACAGCATCGCTCTCAGTTTCCCCATGAAGCTCCGGCTCCAGATGGCCAACGCCCGGGTCCGGGAGGACATCGGCAAGGTGGCCTTCACTAGGGGACCCATCACGTACTGCGCGGAAGAGGCGGACAACGGAAAGAACCTGCACCTCATTCGGGTGGACCCGGATGCGCCGCTGTCTGGGGCCTCCGTGGAGATGAGCGAGGCCCTGGGACATCCCATGGCGGTGATTGCAGTGCCGGCCAAGCGGCAGCAGCCGGTGTCCGGCGGGCTGTATCAGGACTATGAGAGGCCGGCGGAGGAGGACATCACCCTCAAGCTGATCCCGTACTACGCCTGGGCCAACCGGGGCGAGGGCGAGATGGCGGTGTGGTTCCGCACCTGAGCGCCCTGGCCTGGTACGGTCTACGGTCAAGGAAGCTGAAGAAAACGATAGCCCCTGCGGCATCTGGAGAGACAACGCTCTGGATGCCGCCGGGGCTGCTGTATTGTTGTCGTCCTGTATGAGGGGATGGCAGCCGGGAATGTGGCGCTACAGCATCCACAGAGGGACAATCAGGTTGTCCCGGTCGAATGCGCTGAGGCCATCCGCCATGCAGAGGACTGCGCTGGTGCCACGCGGTAAAGGGGACCGGTCTAGAACAGGGAAGACGTTGGTGAGGCGCTTATCGGGCGAAGTTGTCTTCTTGATCTCCAGGGGACACAATTTGCCATCGCTTTCTAAGACGACATCGATCTCTTTCCCGTCTCTGTCCCGGTAGAAGTAGAGAGATGGCCTCAACCCTGCGTTCTGATACCCCTTCACAATTTCAGACACCGCAAAGTTCTCAACGAGAGCACTGGCCATGCCGCCGGTGGTGGCCAATGCAGGGGAGGACATGTTGAGGAGGTAGCAGACGAGGCCGGTGTCGTAGAAATAGAGCTTTGGGGTGTGAATGCTGCGTTTCAGTACGTTGTTCGAGTAGGGGTGCAGATAAAAGAGAATCCCCAAAGCTTCCAGGATGTTGAGCCAGTTCTTTACCGTGGCGACATCAAGTTCTGCATCGTCTGCCAGGGACTTGTAATTCAGAAGCTGAGCACAACGGGCCGCGGCGGCAACAACAAATCGGTAGAACTTCAACCAATCGATGTTTCCGTAGAACTGGCGTACATCGCGGTCCAAGTAGGAAGTGAGGTAGGATGAGTAGTAGGTGTCGAGTGCTACAGGGGAGAAGTTGAGTGCCTCTGGCATGGAGCCATGGCAGATGCGGGCAAACATGGCTGTGGGGGATACCGGCGCAATGCGGTCTCGCTCTGCCAACAGGCGGTCTATATCTGTGTTGAAAGGGGCACAGGGGGCACCGATGATCTCGCGCTGGGAGAGGGGAGGTAGGTGCAAAATTGCCACCCGTCCAGCGAGAGACTCCTGTAAGCCATCGATAGCACGATAAATCTGAGAGCCTGTCATCCAGAAATCACCGGGGTTGTGGTGCTGATCAATGTGGATCTTGATATAGGAAAAGAGTTCCGGCGCATACTGGATCTCGTCAATCAGCACTGGTGGATGGTGCAGCTTCAGAAAGAAGCCAGGGTCCTCTTTTGCAAGAATCCGACTCTTAGTATCATCGAGGGATACATAGGAACGCCCTGCGCTCTCTTTCTCGATCAAAGCCTGCAACATGGTTGTCTTGCCCGCCTGACGGGGTCCGGTGACCAGGATGGCTGAGAAGGTTTTGCTGAGAGTCTGGATGAGACCCTCCATGTGCCGTTGCACGTATGCCATGACAGGCACCTCCTAACAGAGCGTTTTCGGCGGATAGATGGTACATGCCACATTATAGCCGAAAAAAATCAGATGTCAATAGCCAAACAGAAAGTTTTTTAAAGCAGGGATAGCCGAATTTTGGGCACTCAGATGGAACAGAGTGGCACTGCAAGCTTTTAAGCAAAATCTGGGCAGCGAAAGATCTTTCCATCATAACCCGGTTGCCTAAGGCAGGTGCGACATCTCTCCTGGCGTTCATTAGTGTATACCGATGCACGGTAGGATTTGCAGGGCTACCCTTACTATAGCCGAAAAAATCGAATTTTAATTGTCGGCCAAAATGGGCTCTTAACCAATAATGGCCGAATCACGGAGAGGCCCCTTCTGGAGATGCCAGGGCAAAAAATGAATAGTCTGTAAATTCCACATCTCCCCCTTGACAGCCTTGTGCTACAGTTGCAATATGGGCACGTACCACAACTGTAGCACGAAGAAGTGAGACAAGGTGTGAGACGCGTTTCGAGGTGATTGCATGAACTACGCAGACAAGATCTCCAACGCCGAGTTGGAGGTGATGAAGCTGCTCTGGGGCGCAGCCGGCCCGCTGCCTTTCTCGGAGATCCGGGTTCAGCTTCAGAAGAGCAAGGGCTGGGAGAAGTCCACGGTGAACACCCTGCTCCGGCGGCTGGCGGAGAAGGGGGCCGTCCATGTGGAGAAGCGGGATGTGGCCCTGTACACCCCGGCCATCTCGGAGGACGAGTTCCAGACCCAGGTGGAGCGTGATCTGATAGATCGGCTCTACCAGGGGAGCGCCAAGAACCTGGTGGCCGCCCTCTGCAGCAGGGGAGCCCTCTCCGAGTCCGATATCGATGAGCTGAAGGCGTACTTCCGGATGGGAGGCGGCAAACCATGATGGCGGCTATCCTGTACGGGTTTGTCCCGGTGTATCTCCGCATCCTCCTTCTCATGACCGCTGCCGGCACGGTGCTCACCCTGTGCCTGCTGTTCTTCCGGGTCTTCTTTGAACGCTGGGTCTCCAAGGCATGGGGATACCGGCTCTGGAAAGTGGTGCTGTTGGGCTTTCTCATTCCGTTCTCCCTGTTCCTGCGGCTGCCCGTCTCCACCCCTCTTACGGGCATGCAGAACTGGATCGAGCGGACCACCGCGGGGCTCCAGGAGCCGGCGTCTGTGGCGGTTACGCCAGTGCCGGAAGATGCTGGCCCTGTGCTGGAGAGCGGGAGCGGCGAGAGTACTTCCCCGGCGGATCGGGAAACCGCACCTGCGGTGAATTGGGGTGCCATTGTGGCGGCTGTTCCATTGACGGTCTCCGGCGTTCTCTTCATCTACACCGCGGGAAACTACCTGCGCTTTGCCCGGAGGTTGAAGCGGTCCCGGAGGGAGATTCACGAGGGGGAGCGGGAGCTGTATCAACGGTTGGCGCAGGAAGACCATTCCCCGGAACTGTGGCGGAGTGCTCTTGTCCCCACGCCGATGCTGGTGGGGGTGCTGCACCCGGCGATCTACCTGCCGGACCGGGCATATGCGGATGCGCAGCTGGAGCACATCCTCCGCCACGAGCTCACCCACTACCGCAGGAACGATGTGGCTGTAAAGTGGTGCGGCATCCTGCTCACCAGCCTCCACTGGTTCAACCCCTTTGCCTGGATCACCCGAAAGGAACTGGACCAGATCTGTGAGCTCTCCTGCGATGAGGCCGTGATTGCTCCCCTGGACAGCGACCAGAAGCAGGACTACGGTAATACCCTCATCGAGATGGCGGCCCAGACCAGGATCCCCCGGCAGGTGGTGTCCGCCGGCGTCTGCGAGGAGAAGAAGAACCTGAAGGCCCGGCTCACCGCCATCATGGAGAGCAAGCCGGTGTCCCGGGGTGCCATCGTCCTCTCAGCGGTGCTCACCGCTGCGGCCTTCTGTACCGTGACGGTCTTAGGGGCCACCCAGACGGCGGGGGAGATCGATCTCAATACCATCGTCTCCTGCCGCGCCATGTCCCTGGAGGACCGGGACCGAGATGGCTTCATGCCCTTCTATGACAACTTCACCGAGCTCAAGACAGACAAAATCCTGCCGGACGCCTATACCAAGGCCCTGGTGGAACTGGTGAACGCATACGGCAAGGAAAGAATGAGTCCGTTGGAGGAGGGAGCGCGGATCCCGCTGGGCCTGAGCGGAAGTTGGATCCGTCTGGACTGCGCCGATGGGGGCTACTGGATGCTCCACTACACCCACGGTTTTATCTGCTTCTCCTTCAACCCACTGCACTTCGGAGAGGACGAGTATGAGACCTTTCTGACCTACGTGGACCCAGAGGGCAACCCGGTGCAGACCTGGGTGATGGACTACGCTTTCGACTGGCCCTTCCGGCAGCTGCGGGAAGATGGTACAATGCCGCCCCAGAAGCAGTTCTCCTTGGAGGACGTGAAAGTCCGGGCCGTAGTGAGCCTGAACCGGTACTGCACGGTGGAGGAGGTAAACCAGTGGATCCACCAGGAGAACATTGCGGTAAGCAGCGTTTTCCTGTGGACGCCGGGGGAGACCGGCAGAATGGAGCAGTATCTCCAGGACGGGGAGGACATCCTGCAGGCCTTGGACCGATATCTGGAGATTGCAGAGGAGGCTGCGGAGGACGCCCATAGCGGCGCCT
Source organism: uncultured Oscillospiraceae bacterium (assembly GCA_947629915.1). Classification (GTDB taxonomy): domain Bacteria; phylum Bacillota; class Clostridia; order Oscillospirales; family Oscillospiraceae; genus Enterenecus. The sequence continues at coordinate 7,521 of CANRFN010000115.1, forward strand.
ATACGGAAGACCTGGAGAAGATCAGAAACGGGGAGTACCGGGTGTTTGGGCTGTCTGTGGAGCTGCCGCTCTGGGAGGTGTTCGGGGCACTGGACGGCCTGAAGGACACCGGATGCGTGGCCCGGGTGGACTATGTGCCCCTGGGGTTCAGTGGCATCCCGTCCAAGCCGGACGGAGCGCACTGAGCACAAGAACAGCGTAATATCGTGCAACAGAGGACCGCCTGCAAAGGTTGCAGGCGGTCCTCAAAGTTTATGATGGCGGGAACGGGAGAATACACAGACGGTCTGAGCGTGGGAACGTTGCCGGCGTCTCTCACTTGCTCCGGCACGCCAACGCCTCCTCCAGCACATCCGCAAAGCACTGGACCGGCTCGCCCAGGGTCTCTGCGTACCGGAGCGTCTGTTCGTCCTTGTGTTCCAATGGTGCCCTGCGGACCGCAAGAGCAGCCTGAAGGGCGTCTGGGACGGGGCAGAGATGTTGCTCCAGCGCCCATTCCCCGGCGGCGGTCTTCCCGATGATGCTGCCGGTCTGCAGGGTGTACAGGCACCGGGCGATGTCCAGCAGCCAGCCGTAGGAATAGAAGGAGCGGTCTGTCTTCTGGACGTACTTCCGGATGATCTCATAGTGGCGCTTCACATTGGTGCAGAGATCATCGTACGTGGGTGTACGCATGCAGCTGCGGACATCGTCCCCATACAGCAGGGCCCCGGAGGTGAGCAGTTCCGTGAGGTCTATGGCGGTGAAGTCGTAGGCGTTGGTGACCCGCTGGCCGCTGGTGCCCCAATACACCACCCGGTCTGGGGACTTGGAGAGGAACGCATCCAGGGAGAGCATGCCGCCCTCGAAGGACCGATAGTACGGGTTGCCTGGGTCCTGTTCCAGCATGGCCTGGCGGAGGTGCACCAGTCTCTGAGCCTGCTCTTCCGAGATGGTGCCCCTGGTGAGGACGAGGATGTCGATGTCGCTCCAGCCGAGACGGAAGTCTTCCAGGACGGAGGAGCCGTACAGATAGATGGACGGACTGCAGTCCCCAAGAATGCCGGCGATCTCATAGACCATCCGGTTTATGGCCTTCTGCCGCTCATACCGCTCGGCGCCGGCGGGATGAAGGACAAACCGCTGGTTCGGGTAGCCCAGTTCCTCCACCAACGCGTCCTCTAGAAAGCCGTACTTCCGATACAGCGCCCGGGGTGCGGGTCCTTTCGGATCGCCCTCCCGGAAGGTGCACACTGAGATCTCTTTGGACCGGTCCAGGTTGCGGAGCGCCTCGTCCATGAGCAATGTGGCCACACCCCGGCGGCGGTGTGCGGGGGAGACCCCGAGACAGCAGATCATGTTGTGGGTGCGGGAGAACAGGAGGACGCCTACGATCTGGTCTCCTGCCTTGACGCAGATGGCCCTTTTCTGCCCCATGAACTTGCGGACTGTCTCTGCGTGCTCTGCCAGGTCTCTCTCGGTCTCCAGTCCCGGAAAGTTGGGGCTGATCTCACAGACCAGCTGCATCCAGTGCTCCAGATCCTCCGGGGTGCCGTATTCCAGGCGCAGGGGATTGGAATCTGAGGTCTTCATGCTCTCTGTGCCTCCAGTTGGAACATCACAACGCCGTCCGGGCAGCAGAAGCGGATGCTGTCCTTGGTATTCCCGCCGAGGTTTCTGAGATCTCCGCCCGCCCGGGCAGCCTCCATGATGGGAAATGCCTTCCGCATGGACTCCTGGCAGAACGCCACCGGGCAGCCGTATGCGCAGAGACAGGTGTCTCCGATCTCATGGCCGTTGCGGCAGTCTATGACGCCAGCGCTGTTCTTCTTGCCGTCCACCACGGTGATGGGGAAGGACACGTCTTCCGAGACAAACTTCTTCATGAAATCCTCCTTGGCCATGCTGCCTGGGCTACTTCTGCCATTGTCTCTGCGCTTCCAGTACCTTGTTGTATGCCTCCGGCAGTTCCTGGACCATCCCTTCTTTCCCCATAATGGGGACCAGGTCCTCCTTCCAGAACACCGGGATGTTCAGGGCGCGGGCCTGCTCCGTGAGGGAGATCACCCAGGCGGGGTCTGTGCGGACCTTCCGGCTCTGAGGACCCGTCATGGTGCCGATGACGATCCAGTCGATCCCGCGGAAGTCCACGGTGCCGGGGTCGTCAAAGAGGGGCTCGAAGGTGACGTGGTAGTGCCTGGCCCGCACGTTCTGCCGCAGGGCATCGATGCGCCAGAGTTCCAAGCGCCTTGTAACGGTCACGCCGAACCAGGCGTTGTCCAGTGCCGTGTTGATGTCCAAGAGATCGGGCCGCTTGGACAGAAATAGGAACTGGTGCTGGGGATTCACCGCCATCTTGGCAAAGACCTGGTCCCGCCACTCCAGCTTCCATCCGGCGAGGTCGCTCATGCCGGTGAGCAGGAAGTTCTGGGGCCGCTCCTTCTCCATCAGGCGGAGCTTGTTCGGGAAGAACGCCGGCTTGGAGAAGTCCTCGATCATGTGGTAGCGGCGCACGTTGTTCCGGGCGTAGCAGTACGGGCAGCCCACGGTGCAGCCGATCACCAGGTTCATGTTCTGAATCTGGTCCTTGATACAGATGTGCATATCACGGAATCCTCCAGAAATCTCTGCTTTCTAGCCCTGTGCGCCTTTTACCCACGGCACCATCACGTCTGCGAACTTCTTGCTCCACTGGGCGTGGAAGTTGGCCATCTGCAGCCAGTCCGTCTCGCTCTCGGCGCTGACGTTGTCCAGCCGGAGAAATACCTTGGACGCGATGATATCATCTCCCCGGTTCCATTGGAGGGGCGTGCCCAGGGCGGCCTCGATCTCGGCTCTGTGGGAGAAAAGGACATCAAAGGCGGCCTTGTTGTACCGCCTGTCCGAACGGTTGAAGTAAAGTTCTACCCGTGCTGAATCGTAGGTGACCACGCAGTTCAGACACACTCCGCCCACGCCGAAGAACCCACTGATCCAGTTTTCCTTGGTTGGGCTGACATTGGAGAAGGCACCCCCGTCCCCATGGGCCGCTTGGATCACCGGGAGGGCGTAGGTCCAGTACTTCCGCCGCCGCGCCTGCCGGCTGCCCTCTTCGTCCTGGGCTGCTTCGTTCTCATCGCGGAGATAGAATATTAGATCCGATGAATCTTCTTCATATAGCTTGAACAAATGCTTTAAAACCACCAGCTTGCTCTGGGTGCTGGTGTTTGTATTGACGTATAGACCATCTCCAATTTCTGCTGACTTAAGGAAGTCTTTGGATGGACTAAATTGGGAATCAATATAGTTTTCGTTAGAAAAAGCAAGCTTTGTTAGAATGGAGCGATCTTCAGCATACAGGATCTGAAGGACTTTTTGGAACATCTCAGCCCAGCTCGAAACGGGCTGTTCGGTATTCTTAAACGCGAATCTGACGATTTGCCGCCCGGTTAGAACGGCATCATCATCCAAAGTAGCTGAGTCCAGCTGCTTCTTCTCCGGCTCGTATTCCGTGACCGGGGCGGGCCAGATGGCGAGGGCACAGTCCATGAGGTACTGGTTACGCTCCTCCAGCTCCGCCAGAGTCCAGCGGTCTTTCTTGGCAATCCAAGTGTTTAAACGGATGCCGCTTTTGTCAAAACCATGATCCATGTTTTTCTTCTCAGCGAAGGTGCTGTTGCTGTATTGGGCATTGTATGCCGTGAGGGTGAGGTTGGCGATTCGGTCGAGCCAGGTGGCGTGGATTTGCTCGTAGTCCTCTCCAAGCTCCCTCTGCCATGCCGGGGTGAGGTGCTGGGGCATGATATGTTCGATGGAATAAGTGCCCTCATCTACATGACGATAGATATCCTTGTCCTCCAGGGTGTCTGCGTTCTCGAAGCGCTCCAGGATGTACACTTTGTTCTTGCCGTTCATCTGATAGACTTGGCGCTCTTCGAATGCTGCCCGGAACTCCATGTCATCCGGGAAACGGGCGCGGTCTCTCTTGGAGAGCAGCGCGTACTTCAGCTTCTCCACGTAGTTGTCCTCGGTGCCGTTGTACCGGACGATCTCCTTGTGTAGCATGAGGAAGATCTTGTTCAAGGCATTGGTGGGGAGATCGCAGATGGTGCGGCGGAAGAGGTAGTTTTCGGCGATGAGGAAGGTCTCCTTTACCTGGTCCAGGGTGAGCGTTTGCTCGTCGTACAGGCGGAGCACTTCCAGAAAGTACGGCCTCATCACCGTGGTCTCCAGGCGGTTCAGACGGTCTATGCACGCGTCCAGGACGGCGTCTTTGGGGGTGCCGTCCAGGAGAATCTGGTACCGCCTGGCATAGGCCAGCATCTCCATGAGCAGTGGCTCCTTTTCCAACTGTTCCTGCTCCACGAAGTCCTTGAAGGTGGTGTAGATCCGCTTCTGCTGGGGAATTGCCTGCTGCTTGACGCTGAGGTAGTCCCGGACAAAGGAGCTGACGTCGTACTTTGTGCAGACCTCGATCTTGTTCCAATATTTCTCATAAAACTGTTCCTGATTATCAGAGGGAAGCCCCATCAGGATGAAGTTGCGGATTTTATCGCCCTCACTGAGGTCCAGACCGGTGGAATTCAGGCTCTCGAAGATGAGCTGGGGGTTGTCCTCCGGGTCCAGTTTGATGTTGATGATCTCCAGCCGGCAGATGGCGTCGTAGAGCTGGTCTATGGAGATCTCCTGCTTCTGGATGCGGTTGTAGAAGAAGATGTAGTTCACGGTGAGGTTGGAGCCGAGGACGTACTCCGCGGGGTCGGTGAACAGCTTTCCGTAGGCATCCCGGTCGCTCTTCACCGGCTTGAGCTTCATGCGGGTGTCCTCCGGCTGCCACTTGTCCACCAGAAATTCCTCATAGATGCGGTCCTTCAGATTGCGCGTCTCAGGGACCAAGACGCCGCTGTCTATGAGGTGGTACATGGCGAGAAACAACAGGGAGACGGTAGTGAGGCGCTGTTGCCCGTCTATGATGAGATAGTCCTCGTTGGAACTGTACGGATCGTAGGCGGACACAATGCTCCCGAAGAAGTGGCTCTTGCGCTGCCCTCTGACGACCCGGATGAGATCATCGTACAGCTGTTTGCAGTGCTCGGTTTTCCAGTCGTAATTGCGCTGGTAGACCGGGATGACAAAGCGCTTGTCTGAGCCCTGCATGAATTTGACCAGTTTGCACTCCGAACCTTTCACTGGTACTCCCCTCCATGTTCTATGTATGATACAGCTTGGATTCAAACGATCCATGTGTGTCATTATACGGGAAGAGAGCCCAGAAAGCAACATGAAAATGGATACGGAGACCCAAATTCTGTGCAGGGTGTTCCATCTGTGAAATGGGGGCTTCCAAACCGGTGGGAGTGTGGTAGAATGGAGGAGAGAAGAGCGCTGCCGAGAAGGGGAGTGGTATCACATGTCGATCTTGCTGGACCACCAGCTGCGAGAGCAGATCCCGCAGGACATCACCGCGTTCCCTGTGGCCTTTTACTCTGACGAACTGGCCGCCCTGCCAGACCGGGCGGGACCGATGCATTGGCATCCCTACTTTGAGATCGCCACGGCGCAGAGCGGTGTTCTGGACTACCAGGTGGGGCAGACCCACACGACCCTGGAGCCGGGAGACAGCATCTTCGCCAACCAGAACATGCTCCACGGGATCCGGCAGCTGTCTGGCGAGGACCCCGATCCCCTCCCGATCATCGTCTTCTCCGGCACGGTGATCGCCCCGGAGAACAGCGCGATCCATGAGAAGTACATCCAGCCGATTCAGGCCTGCAACGGGCTGCCGTTTGTGGTGTTCCGCCGTGACTGTGCGCAGTGGAGAGAGATCCATCAGCAGATCAATGCCATCTATTGTGCCATGCGGGAGCAGCCGGACTGTTTTGAGCTGACCGTCCAGCGGAACCTCTGCTGCATCTTCGAGACGCTCTACCGCAACTTTGAGTTCCTGCCCAAAGCTGAGGTGCCGCGGGTACAACTGGATACCCAGATCCGTCTTCAAAAGATGCTGTCCTTCCTCTACGAGAACTACGCCCAGACCATCACCCTGGCCGATATCGCCGGTGCCGCCAACATCAGCCGGAGCGAGGCAGGGCGGTGCTTCCAGTCCTATCTGGGGTGTTCACCGGTGGAGGCTCTCATCCAGTACCGCCTTCAGATGGCACAGAGACTCCTGCAGCAGACCACCCTGACATTGCAGGAGATCAGCTCAGCCTGCGGGTTTCACTCTGCAAACTACTTCAGCAGGCAGTTTCGCAATCGGTATGGGTATTCTCCCGGAGAAAGCCGAAGGCTGGGTAAATAGTGCTGCAATCTGGCGCTTTTGTGCCTTTGATGCCGGATTCTTTGACGATATAATGCGAGAAATCTATGCGTGAGAGGAGACGCATCATGGAATTTAAGTGGCTTAACCAAGGCACAATCCAGCAGACAGGGGACAAGATCGAGATCATGGCGCCCGGTCAGACGGATTTCTTCCGCGGCAGCATCGATGAGTGTGAGGAGGGGATTCTGCCTGAGTCCCTCTGCAATGCGCCGTACTACTATACTGAGCTGGAAGGGGACTTCGTGCTCCGGGTAAAAGTCTCCCATGCGTTCCAGGACACCTATGACTCCGCCTCTGTGATGGTCATGAAGGATCTGACCTGCTGGGCGAAATGCTGCTACGAGCTCACCGACTTTGGCACCCACGCAGCCGTGAGTGTCGTGACCAAAGGCGACTCCGATGACGCCAACGGTTGCAACCTGGAGGGCAACACCGCCTGGCTGCAGGTCTGCCGGGTGGGCAACAACTTCGCCTTCCACTACTCCGTGGACGGGGAGAACTTCTACATGATGCGCTACTTCCACCTCCCGGTGGACCCGGTGATCAAGGTGGGGCTGTTGGCACAGGCTCCTGTGGGCAATGGCGGGGTCCGTACCTATGAGCACCTCAGCATCGAGAAGAAGACGGTAAAGAACATCCGGGCTGGAAAGTGATACCATATCAAGTCTGAACAAAGACGGGTGGGCCGTGTGCAGAGGCACACGGCCCACCCTATTTGCATATGTGTGCGAAACCGGATCTCGTGTTGGCCGAGCGTTGAAAGGGGGAGGGCGATAGGATGGCCTTGAACAGCAGAGACATGCCGACTATTCAAAGACAATGGATGCGACATCGTCCCACAGGGAACCGGCATAGTCTGAGATGGTGTTCTTTACCGGCTGCGATGCCGGTTTGAACAGGGAGACCGTCAGCCTCCGGTTCTTCTTTTTCCACTTGCCCACCACTTCGCCGTCCAGCAGCACCGCGGGCATCACGATCCCTGCGAGATTGAAGATCCCTCGCATGTCCTCGGGGCGTAAGAAGAGGCTCTCCTTTTTCTCATGGGCCAGGAGAAGCTGGTCAAAGCCGGCGAGGAACAGGCATTTGGGCATCCCTTGGTCGTATGTCTGATGGGTGTCGATGTAGTAGTAGGTCCTGCCGCTGCATTCCACAGATGACACCGGCAGGTGAGAGAGCCAGGCCTTCACCTTTGCGGCGGTGGTATGGAAGAAGTACATGGCATCGTGGATGGTGGAGGGCCCCATGTGGGTGAAGTACCGGCGGGCTATCTCCAGCATGGCCTCTTCCTCTGGAATGGGAGTGAAGGCAGGGGAGAGGCAGAAAGCTTTCTTCTCCTGGACCACGTAGTTGATAAAGCCCCGCTCGCACATCTCCCGGATGCCGCCGCCCCATTGGTCGAACATGCTGCTCTCTTCCGGCTCGGTCATGCCGCTTTGCCGGCAGATGTCCTTCAACTCATCTCTCGTCAGTGGAGAGTCCTTGAGCGCCTCTAGGATCACATTCACAAAGTAGGCTTGCCGTTCGGGTGTGAGTGCCCACCCATAGCGCTGATTCCAGAACGATTTGCCATGCCAGTCGTTGTTTCGGTAGTCCTGCCCGTTGTTGCAGTGGATGAAAAGGGGAAGATCGTCCTCGGCGAATACGTGTACCGTCCCACGGATCGTCCAGTTCTTTACCAGTCCCTCTTTTACCGTGTCCTCCTGAAAGTCTGAGCAACGGATCTTCAGGGCGTGTATAGCGTTTGCCATGAACTGCGCCTGAATGCCGCAGAGGTCGTGAAGGACGGTCACCTTATCGGCGGGGGAGAGAAGATGCTGGTTGCTCAGCTGACGGATCTTCAGTTCTTCGACTGTCATTGTGTTTGGCACCTCAGATCGTTTGGAATCCTATGCACCGCTTCTCCGCGTACCTGATGACAAGGTTGGCCAGTTCCTCCGTGCTCTTTCTTTGGGATGTCTGTGTACACATTGGAGGCGACAGGAGGCTGAACAAGTGCCAATGCCCGCACTGGCAGCTGATGATGTTATGAGGATTAAGACGTTTTCATATATTTCTTGTATCAAAGAAACTCGATCAGGTCCTGCGGAGGTATTGCAGTTTTGACTGATTCTTCCGTCTCGACTGATTCTTCTGTCTCGATTGGTCCTTCAGAGAGAAACTGCTGAATGGCATCGATAATTTCTCGTTCCATTGCCGGCCCGATATTGCGAATGGTCTTGAGATCCCGCTTTGAGGCAAAATCAATGAGATCTTTCGCGTTCGATATTCTTGCTCGATATAGTATGTTGCATGCTCGGATGCTGAGATTCAGCTTGGTCAGAGGAATGGCACTGAGATTGAGACCGATGAATTGAGAGCCGCTATGATCGAATGAAACGGATTGATTGTCAATGCCGGCAGCTTCATCAGGAGAGGAATCTGCGGAATCTGCGTGTTCTTGCTGCTCTAAACTGGTTAAGAAGGCTTCTTGGTTGGCAACCAAGGCGCTTATTGCTGAACTGATCTCAGTCTTTGCCTTTACGCCCACAAATCTCCAGCCAGAGATTTCTGATAAAGAAAGATTGACAAAATCACCGAGGCATAAAACATGGTTGGCTTTTAAGAGATTCAGTGTTCTACCAGACAAACGAAGTGTGTCAACACTGAGAGCCTTTACCCAATCAGACAATCGCTCTCTTTTGATTTCAAAAACAGCGAATAATATATCAGCATCAGCTAAGAGATTATTGACTTCTTGAAGATACTGGTTGCCAACGATGCGCAGCAGTTTGGATTGCCTGATGCTTTCAAGCTCGTTTAAGGTAAAAATGTCTGCGTTAAATAATGCATTCTTTACGCTACTTGAAACATCAATATCATTGAGGTGAATGATCACGGTTCTCTTGTACACTTGAAGATCCTCCAGATCCAATGCAAAATATAGCGTGAAGCGTATTAGTGCGCGAAAGCAAAATATAATGCTGGCCAAAGCCAAGCCTTTTCGCTTTGCCTGAGCTTCGGACGAAATTCACTGCTTCAGAGCTTCTCCATGCACCCGATGACAAGACCAGCGAGTTCCCCCATACCCTTTGCGTTGGGGTGCGTGCCGTCAATGGTGGAGTATGTGTCGCCTGTGGCCCACAGGTCCAGTACATCGCAGCTCGCCGCCTGGCAGGTGATGCGGATGACATCGTTGAACTCCTGTACATGGGTGCCAAACAGAGTCTTAGGGAACTGGAAGTCCGATTGTCCGTCACAGGTGGTCTTACAGATGGTGCAGCAGAGAATCCTGGCGTTGGGGTAGTTTTGCTTGAGCTGCCCGAGCATCATGGCATACGCGATGTTGAAGCAGACCTCGTCACCCTTGCTGTACCCGGGGACAAAGCCAGGTACGTTGAGGTCAAACCCACTCTTTCCCTTCATGGAGACCGGCGCCCCGAAGCCCCAGTCGTTGACGCCCATGTACACGAGAATGACGTCAGGCTCATCTGAGGAAGTGTGGAGATTGCCGGTCCTCTCTCTGCTGCAGCCCGAGGGAAACAGTTCCTTCTGATAGGGCATTTTCGTCACCCGGCTTCCGGACCAGGCATCGCAGACAACTAGAGAGCCCTGGAAATGCTGGATGACCTTGCCCCACCAGGTGTCCTCTGTGCCATGGATGCCTAAGGCATTGCACATTCCGGCTGTGTAGAAGACGTTGTATCCCTTGGGGTTCTGGCCATGGAGCGTGCTGATGGAGTCCCCCAGAATGGAGAACTTCCTAGAAGTGCATGCGCTTCTTTAGTCGCGTTAGTAAGTTTTTTAACATGTTAGTTAACCTTAAAATGATTATAT
>CANRFN010000116.1 GCA_947629915.1 uncultured Oscillospiraceae bacterium
GGCTGCCGGCTCCGAAGCATCCCGGCCGGACGGCATAGTACCGTCTTGGCTGCTGGACCCGGCGTCTGTACCGGACATCCCGGAGCGCTCAGCGGCGGCTGCCAGTTCCGAAGCATCCCGGCCTGAAGGCATGGCACCCCCTTGGCTGCCGGATCCAGCGGCTACACCGGACACCCTGAGGCTCTCAGCGATGGCTGCCGGTTCCGGAACACCCTGGCCGGAGGGCGAGGTACCCTTCGCGTCTGCACCAGGGTTCCTGGGAATGCCGTTTGTAATCTTCTAGCCGTTCCCAGCCTTCTTAGCGTTCTCAGCCTTTTTCGCTCTTTTTGCCTCTCGGGCAGCGAGTTCCTCAGCCTCTCTCTTATTGTCCTCAATGGCTTTCTTCTTGTAGAGAGCGCGGGTCTTTTTCATGCTAACCGAGGCTTCGCGCCGGAAGATTTCTGCTACGAACTCGAAGAGGTCCACACCCTCCATTCTCGCCGTTTCCAGAACTGATTGCGTATCACAATAGGCGATGCCAGCAAGATCGCTATCACCGCGGAACTGTTTGCCTCCCGTTTGATGCATCTTGACTTTTCTGCAAAGGTTCTCGGAACCATTGTTGGTGGGGTCCACGTTAGGGTCCACAAGGAAAAGAAGCACAGCCTCTTTGTAATCGCGAAGCATCACGGCGAGATTGTAGCCATCGGGAAACTCCTTATCGGCCGGCTCCATCTCGTATTCCCTGAAGGCTACCATTAATATTATATCATACTCCTTTCTGAAGTTTTCCACTTGCGATGGTGTTAGCATTCTCCCTTTGATCATCGCCTTCTTTCTTGTATGAATCATTTTGCGAAGCAATTTTCGCATTTTGCGTGCCCAGCATTTATTAGGCTCGGCGCTCATAATTCTATAGAGCTTGCGTATGATGTGTGCCAGGCACTCTTGATGAAGTCCCCCATAGTGATAGTTCATCGCTGCATGGTCGTGAACTAATATCTTGTTATATCCAATCAGTGGAGAACCTATAGCCGATTCATCGCCCCCCTTTCTACTCCACCTGAACAAAGCACTACTCTTGTTCCTATAGACGCTTACGCATCTATGCTTGCCGGACTGCTTGCCGTTAGTGGTATCCGTATACATAACAAGGCTATCCATGAGGTCTTTGAAAATCCGATCAAGCTCAGGCTTGGCCTTGATAGAAAACTCGATGTTAAGACCGTTGATCATGCTTCTAGACGGCTTCAGCTTGCCTCCAGTGATGTCCGACACAGTCTCAACGATCTTCCGCTCAGAGACATTAGCGTGGTCCTTTTGAAGAAGCATAAACGCTTTCAGCATAGGCCCATAGTTTGTCTCATTCTGCAGATAGCCAGGGAAAGTGGCCTTAACCTTTTTGCCGGTCTCGATGTTCTTGTACTCCTCAACCACGAATCTGGTGTTAATGAACAGTGCGGCAAGCTCTTTCTCATCATGCTCCAGCCTTCTCCCGGTCTTAACATACTTCTCAGGATGCAGACGCACGTCCTCTGGAGGATCAAGGATTACCTCCCGATCTGCTTCATACCGAACTCTAAAGGTTGGTGGATGATCGATTTGTCCTCCCTGTTTTTTCCCAGTCTTTGTGCGGTTATTCGGGGTAGGGCCCTGGAACGGGCAAAGTGAAGATGGCATGTTCGAAGACTTGCTATCTTTGTTGAGCTTCTGCCTCATCACCTTGATGGCTAAAGCACGAGCTTCTTTCCTGCTAGCCTTCAGTGCGGCCTGCAACTCCTTGATCTCGTTGTCTTTCTGCGCAAGAGCGCTGCGGTCCTCGTCTAACGTATCGTCCTGTTCCGGTGCGTTCTCCTCCTGCTGATCACCAGCGGATGCAGCTTCCCCAGTGGAATGTTCCTCAGAAACATGCATAGTATCCCCATCATCTGCACTTGCTGTGGTGTCTTCATCTTTGCGTGCATCGCCACGGTTGCTGTCCAAAACAGGCGCACCTTCGTCAGCCCCGCTCGTCTCCGGGCCAATGGGCGCAATATCCCCTTCTGCATCGGGCTTGGCAACTGGCTGCTCTGAATCATCAACAGAATGCCCTACATCGCCCGCATCATCCGGGTTCTGCTCATCATACCTTCCCATGTAGAATGCCACCACTGCATCCTGTGATGGGAGGTTCTCATACTTCTGCAGTTTGGCAGCGAGCTCGTTTTTCTCCGCTCTCAGAGCTCTATACTTAACCAAAAGTTCTGTGTACCGGTTGTTGAGTATGTCGTACTCATCCAAGAGATCATCTATCATAGAATCGCGCTGGTTTACCTCGTTGCTAAGCCGCTCAATTTCCTTGCGGCACGCATTCTCGATCTCAGCGTGCTGTTTTTCAACCTCGTTCAGATTCTCCTCGTGCTCAGTGTCTCTTTTCCGGAGCTCCCTCTCATAATAGGCAACATCGTTCCGTGCTTGGCGCATTGCTTCACTGGCCTTACGCTGCTCCTCAGCCACTCTCCTGTTTGCATAAGCTGCAGTTTCCTGCATCTGATTCCGCATAGACCGATATGCTTCACCGCTCTCGAGGGCAGTGACTCTTCTTGCGAGTTCCTGATTTGATTGTAACAGCTTGCTTATCGATGCCACGGTGAAGCACCTCCTTTGCTAATGCGTGTTCTATGTGTCCCTACTCAACGCTGGGATCCCCTTGGACCAGCTTCATTCCCCGATCTACCAGCTGCCTTACAAAGGCAGCTATTTTTTGTTCTCTCCTAATGGTCTCAGCCAGTTCAAATCTAAGCCGAGAAACCTCACCTTCGAGTCTTTCCACTCGAGCTTCAGCGGTAGCCAGGGCCTGCTTAGCTTCTTTCAATGCCTGCTGCAGGTTTCCTTGTTCTTCAGCTGTTGAGATAGGCATTGCCTTGGGCGGTCTGCCACGTTTTCCTGCCGTTTTGATGATCTCGCCAGACTCCGGATCAACTCGTCCCAAGTATTTCTTCACCGGCCGAGACTGTTTGAGAACCGGGTCATACTTGGCAACTGTTTCATAAGCGTAGACATGCCCGGATTGGTTCTTCCACTTCGTAATCGACATCGGTACAGCCACCTTTTTTATCCAATTCTAGCCATGCAATATTATATAGTATGGCTATTTCTGTGTCAAGAGAAAAGAGCCATACAAATTGCACAAATTAGTATGGCTCTTTTTGTGAGATTTCACATGTCCCTGACGGGGGTGTGACCAGTAACAAGGGGAGCCTCTACTCTGAATTGTTTCCGGTTTTAGAGTCAAGTTTCTCTTGACATTGCTTGTAGAAAGGCTTATAGTTAAAGTTACATGGTGTCCAACTTACTGGCCCTATTGTTTGATATGATTTTTCCAACACAATCCGTGTATTGGACTATAATATTCCTCATCTTTTCCGCAGAAAGGATGTTATTTTCACATGAAACAATTCAACTTGGAGGGGGTCTGCTCCCCAAAAGATCATTATATGGTGGATACAAGCACGAAGGCAGGCAGAATTATCGACTTAATCGATGACAGAAAATACATCACCATCAACCGTCCTCGTCAATACGGAAAGACAAATATGCTATCAAAACTCAGGAGAACAATCGGAGAAAAATATTATGTGCTTTCCATGTCCTTCGGTTCATCTGGAAAACAAGTATTCAACACTGAGCAGAGCTTTGTAGAATATCTGACGGGTCGATTTGCAGATTTGATGGAGGCAGCATCCTGGCCACAAAGCCTCATTCAAATTGTGAAGGATCATTCGGTCTATGGAGACAGATGGGCTAAAGAGCCATTCCCATGTTTAGCTAAACTGATTGATCGCTTATGCAGTGCTGCTGATCGCGGGATTGTGCTAATGATTGATGAGGCAGATCGAATTGCCAACAATGATGTTCTGCTTAGCTTCCTCGGCGTCCTGCGTGAAAACTATCTGGCGAGACAAGATGAAAGGGAAGCATCATTCCAGAGCGTCATTTTGGCAGGCGTTACCGATATTCGAAACCTGAAGGATAAAATCCGGTCCGATGAGGAACACGATCCAAACAGTCCCTGGAATATAGCTGTTGACTGCAATGCCGACATGAGTTTTTCTCCAGAGGAGATTGCAGATATGCTCCGGGAATATGAGACGGATCATCAGACGGGGATGGACATCTCGGCTGTGAGTCTGGAGATCCGGCGCCTCACATCTGGATATCCGTATATTGTAAGCTGGATTTGCTGGTGTCTAGACAAGTCCGGATGTAGTAACTGGACCGTTGAGGGAGTACAAGCAGCCGGCAAAGCTTTTCTGCGTTCTAATTGCACGCTCCTACAATCCGTTCGAGGAAAACTCCAAAGGCACAAGGACCTACTAGAGGCACTTACCCAGCTTCTGTACTATGGCGGAGAATATGAATACGATCCGCCTCAGCCAAGCATCGAGATTGGGATCATGCATGGTATTCTGAGCGAAGGGGAGAAAGGTCGCGTTGTAATCTCCAATCTCTTGTTCAGAGACTATATCAGCAGATTTATTATCGGAAATGTTCGTGCGAAATATCTGAAGTCCTCAAAGGACTTTAACCGATCCGAATTCCTTCTGGGTGATGGGCTGGATATGGTCCGCATCTTGGATCGTTTCCAGGCATTTCTTACGCGAGAGCACAAAGCAAAGGATGACAGGTTTATTGAGCGCGAAGGACGGCTGATTTTTCTCGGTTACTTGGATCCCATCATAAATGGAACCGGCCACACCTATGTGGAACCGGAGACACAGAACGAAAAGCGCATGGATGTAGTGGTTTCGTATGGAAAAGAGGAGTATATCGTAGAGCTAAAGATCTGGGACGGACCAGAGTATCGCAAAGATGGGATCGAGCAACTGGAAGGATACATGAGCAGTCGCGAAGCCAATATAGGCTACCTCGTCAGTTTCAGTTTCTTGAAAACGGACCGTTCCAGCCGAGGATGGTTGCCTTTCGATGAGACCGAAAAGCAGATCTATGAGGTGATCATCCAGCTCGGTAAAGAGGATGAAAAAGGGAAGGGGCCCAATCCTTGAGCTTTCTTGACCCGCAGTCCGCTGATCTGTAATGCAAGGCGGTCTGCTCCGCACCGCTGGCTATATCTCGGATGTCCTCAATAGGCACCCAGGAGGCTGCGGCTGTGGGCAAAGACGGCGCAGCGGTCTTCTCTCTGGACGCTTCCATGTGCTTTGCCATCTATCGAGACACCTTCTAACGCGGTAAGCCCCTTCCCGATGCCCGGAGGGGCCTGCTGATCTTTGCCTTCTCTTTACACAAAAAGCACCGACCCATGCTGGTCGGTGCTTTTTGTATCGTATTGACACGCCCCCTTACAGGAAGGGGCCCCATGGGTTAGCAGAAAGAGCTGTTACACATGACTCCCCTGCTGAGCCATGGCGAGGATGGTCTAAGCCAAACCAGGAGGCAGGCGCATCTGGAAACCGGATCGCAGCTCAATATCTGCATGCTCGTCCAGCCGCACTGGAGCCCGGTGAAACGGAAAGACATGGCATAGCACGCAATGTCTACGTCCTTTACAGAGACAGACGATCTCCCTCGGTCCCACTTGTAGTCTCACACCATGAACTGTTTCAATCGCCTGGTGAAGGGAGAACAAGCCGCTCTATCTGCTGAAACATATTGCACAGTGGTTTGACTCGCTCCAAGGCCAGGGACTACCAAGAATTCAGATCTGTATGCCGTCTAGTACAAACTTTGCATGTGAAAAATCATCACAGATTACATGCAATCCTCAACAAAAGACGCATCTACGCCCAGCTTCGAACAGATCTCTTCTTTCGGTGTGTTTTTCTTCAGTTCAGAGCGTACCTGCCTTACAAGAGACATAGTGTCTTTCCGGCTTTGGGCCACTTCTTGAGCTGCTTGAGCTTTCGCTTGAGCTTTCACTTGCTCAACCTCATGTGCTGCTTCTTGTGCGGCTTGTGCCTTCGCCTGATCAACTTCTTTTCTAAGTCTATCACCATAAAGCATTTCAAATCCCTGTTCCATTGCCTCGCACATATCATAACCTCCTTCATCATTTTCCGCATCGTAGGCGTCTACACTGATGGTAGGAAAAACAGAAGCCATGCCAAACTGGAATAATGTTTGTTCCATGTCCTTATATGCCGCATCGGTCTTGAGCATGTTATAGATTATATTCCAGTTATTTGAGTGTTTGATAACCTTGATTGCTTTTCCCAAAGCCGTTTTATAACCGTCCAGTTTTTCATCATCAATCGAACTTGGCGTGATGACATGATAGAAGAAATTGGGAATCAGATATTTATAACCCTTATTATCTTCCCTCAACTGATTGTGAATATCCAGCGGGGCCGTCCAGCTTCCGCTATCCTGGTAAAACACGATGGGAACAACACCGAAAAGTCTATCTCCCTCTCGTGCGCCATGCTTTTGTCTCGGTTCTGGTGTTTTATCATCTGGATCTGGACGATTCTCCCATTTTTTGTATTCAGCATCATATTCCTTTGATCTGTATTCCTCATATTGGTTCAAATAAATTATTCCAGTCTCAATCATAAGGCGAGCTGCCATGCTGTAATCAACAACGGACTGGCCTTCAAGGATAAAGATTAAAAAACACGTTGATTCACGATCACCATCATGCACTACTGCAAGGGTAGAGACATCAGGCATTCGCGTTGTTATATCGAGAGTCTCCGGTGATATATAGCTAATTTCTTTAGAGAGATATCTGATTTCATCGTATGAAACACGTTTCTCGCCATCGAACATGTTCTGATTCAGAAAATCCGCACAATAGTGGGGATTCTGTAAGACCTTTTTTAGATAGGTATCCTTGCGTGGCCGCTTCCTCTCATCGTTGGGAATCTTGGAGACGTCAGGTTTTTTTGGTGCTATGGGTACTTTGGGTACTTTGGGTACTTTGGGTACTTTGGGTACTTTGCCAACTCCATTCCCTGTTACTGCCGATGCGTCAGGTGCGCTGTCACCGGTATCTTGGGTTGGGTGCTCGGTCTCTTTCTCGCTCATCTCTGTTTTCTTTTCATCATCCATAATCTTACGCGCCAAAGCTGCTCGGCCAAATCATCAAAGCAGCAAAAGCCTGCCCTCCTTTCTGTGGTTTTGCCCATGGTAATAGGCGAATACACTAAGCAATCCCACATACTCTTCTTGAGAAGAGAAGATAGGTACGGCTGTTCTCAGTCCGCCTTCTCCGTTCTACTCCTGCATTATAGCAAGCAACAGGATAAATTGCAAGAGGATTTTCAGAGGCAAACCGGGCTTGCTCCTCCCCTGGAGCAGACCCGGTTTTCACGCTGCTGAGCACACCGTCTGGGGCGCACCTGCCTGTTTTACTGTTCGCCGAAGTACGCGGCAATCTCTCTCATCCGCGCCACCTGCTTCACATGGAAGGGGCAGCGGCTCTCGCAGTGCCCGCACTGGACGCAGGCATCTGCACGGATCGGCAGCTTCCGATAGTGTTCCTTCGCCATCTCATCCCCCGCGAGGGCGAGATCATAGTATTTGTTGATAAGCCCCACATTCAGGCCCATGGGGCATGGCTGGCAATGGTTGCAGTATACGCAGATCCCATCCGCATCCTGGGGTGTGAAACCGCCGATCACTGAGTAGTCCCGCTCCTCCGGCGCAGCATCCACATAGTGGAGCACCGTCTGCAGATCTGCCATATCCCGTACGCCGGGCAGCACCGTCATCACGGCGGGCCGGTCCAGGGCATACTGGATGCACTGGGTGTGGGTGAGGGCCTCTCCGAAGAGGGAGCGCTTCTTATCCAGCAGCTGTCCGCCGGCGAAGGGTTTCATCACAGAGATACCCACGCCCAATTTCTCGCAATCCCGGTACAGGGCAGCCCGCTCGGCCACCTCTCCTATGGCATACTCCCCGTGGCGGTAGTCGTAAGCAGGATTGATGGAGAACATGAAGAGATCTATGAGGCCGGTGTTCAGCAGCTGCCGGGCGATTGCCGGGTTGTGCGACGAAAACCCCAGGTGCCGAATGAACCCGTCTGCCTTGAGGGCCTTCATGTGGTCCCAGAGGCCATTGTGGAGCACCTCGTCCAGGTCCTCTGCATCGTCCACGCAGTGGATGAATCCAAAGTCGGTGTAGTCTGTCTGCAGCATTTGCAGGTTCCATGAAAACTGCGCTTTGATCTCCTCCAGTTTTCGGGTCCAGCCGTATTTCCCACCTTTATAAATAGCGCCGAGGTGCATCTGGGTGATGATCTGATCCCGGCGGCCCGCAAAGGCCTCTGCGTAGGCACGCCAGGGGGCGTAAAACGAGGGAGCGAGATCAAAGTAGTTGATGCCGCTGTCCAATGCGGTGTTCAAAACGGCCACCATCTCCTCCTGCGTGCCGGTAAGGCTGCCGGCGCCCAGGCCGATCACGCCGATCTGTTTCCCGCCGTGGGGCAAAGTACGATATTCCATAGGGCACCTCCATCAGGTATGTTCGCTTTCTGCAGCAGGTTCCGGCTTTGGGTCCAGCAGGCTCTTCCCGAAATCATGCAATGCCTGAAGGATCTCCTCGGACTTGTTCTGCTTGCCGTATACCGTAAAGACGCCCATGTCCTCCAGCTTCAGGTAGTCCAGGAAGGAGTTCTGATACTCGTAGAGGACGCCGCCAAAGACGTTGTCGCTGCCGGAGCTGAGGATGAGAGCCGCCTTCTTCAAGTGCTTCGGCTTGTCCAGGACGTAGATCCGGTTGATGGCACACTGCAGCTGACCGGTGAAGGAGTGATAATAGGCGGGAGAGGCGAGCACGATCATCTCCGCCTCGTCCAAGACGGGATAGACCGCCTGCATGCCGTCCTGCTGGATGCAGTGCCGCTCCCCCTTGGTGTGGCAGTACTCGCAGGCGAGGCAGCCGGCGATCTCCATTCGGCACACCTCCACGATGGTAACGTCATGGCCGCTCTCTCGGGCGCCTGCGGCAAAGGCCTCCACCATGGCTGCGGTGTTTCCCTTGGGGCGGGGACTGCCCTGCAGCACTAAGATCTTCATATACTGCGCCTCCGCTCAATCTATCTGCTTGGTAATCAGGAAGTACACAGACACGCCCCAGACGTCCCCGATGTTGGAGGTGTACGCCGTCTGTACCGCCTCGGTAAGGCCGTCTGTCTCGGCAAAGTACCCCACCGGGGTGGCGGTGATGTTGGCGCCCGGGATGTCCTTGAAGTAAAGCCGCAGCTGCCCGCCGCTGAAGAGATACAGCTCCCCGGCCTTGATGTCCTGGATCGTGGCCTCCTCATCCCTGGTATAGCTGCCCCGGATATTCTGTGCCACAAAGCCCTCTTCCTCCTCATAGGTATAGGTGGGAAACAGCAGGGACGAGCTGGAGAGATATCCCAGCATGGTGTTGGCAGCGGCGTTGTTGTACATGGAGACGGCCCAGTCTTTGGACTCCCCCTGCCCGATCCGGACGGACACGGCGTCCTCCAGCACCGCAGCTGCACCTGGATCCTCCGCAGTACTGCTCTCCGCGGGGGCCTCCGTCCCCTCCGGGTGGATCACATCCTCCGGCGGGGACCCGGGGTCCACCGTCTTCGGGCTGCACCCAGCCAGGGCCGCCATCCCAAACACCAGACAGACTGCGGCAAGCCATGCCGCCATTTTTTGCAACTTCATCATAGTCCACTCCTCTATAGATCAGATTCAGACAGCAACGATACGATGCTCACCTGTTTCAGCCGGGCGGAAAAGGCGAGAGCGAAGGCAAAGAACAGCAATGGCACCGCAATAGCCGGGAGAACGGTGCCCAGCAAACTGAACCCCACTACAAACTCCCCGATGCCGAAGCTCCGGAACAGGTACCCGATCAGCGCATCTCCGAAAAGGAGAGACACCCCGATGCCAGCAGCCGTCCCGATAGAGACCACGATCAGAAACCGCAGGGCAAAAGACAGCCGAAGTCTCCCGGCAAAGAGTCCCATGCTCTTGTATACGGCCATCTTCCCCATCTCAGACTGCAGCAGCTTCCCGGCGGCCAGAGCCACGGCGATGAGGATACACACCGCCGCGATGAGGTACAGGACAGCGATCAGGGCGTGCATCACAAACACGATGCCGTCCAGCCCGGACCAGCTGTTGGTGTGCACATCGATGCCTCTGTAGTGGTCCTGCAGGTACGCCATGGCGTAGTCCCGGACGGCGCCGTTCTCTAAGATGTAGTGGTAGCACCAGATATAGCCGGTGATGTCCCCGATCTGGGAGTACCCCTGGATGCTCATGCCGATGTTGCTGCCCATGCCGTTGGCACACTGATACAGCCCGGACACCCGGTATGTGCCCATCCGCCCGTTGGCCGCCACCTGTACGCTGTCCCCGATAGACAGCCCCAACTCGCTGGCCACCGTGTCCGTGATGAGGATGCTGTCCCCATCGCAGACCTCCCCGGCCAGCACATGGAACCACCTGGTGTCGTCCAGGACGTTGGCGGTGTACTCCTGTCCGTCCACCGTGACGCTCTGCATGGCCAGCTCATAGGTCTCCCGCACCGGGGAGTACCACTGGATCACCCGCTCGATCTCATCCATGGGGACGGAGGCATTGAAGGGCTGGACGCCAAGGTCGTGATCGGCAACAGAGAAGGCGTTCATCAAGCCCTCTCCGTTGGGACCCAGCCAGGTTCCCATCTTCCCGATCACAGACAGAAACAGCGCGAGAAAGCCAGCGACAAGCCCCACGGCGATGTACTTCCGCCGGTTGGAACAGAGCTCCCGCCAGGCCATGTCCAGGCCCAGGGTCCTCTTCCGCAACGGCGTTTGCACCGCACGCTCCCCCGCCGTCTCCCGCATAGCCTGCACCGGCGGGATGCCCAGAATCTGCGCCGTCCGGGCCCTGAGGAAGAGGGCAAACAGCGCCGCAATCGCCAAGAGAATCGGGATGAGGACCGCAGCCGGAAAGCGGATCGAGATGCACATGCCGGTGGAGGACACCATGGCACTCGCCAGGAGACGGGAGATCTCCTGGGAGGTAGCCAGTCCCAGAAGCAAGGCCAGGAGTATGATCCCTCCGTACAGAGCCAGGTACACCCCGCGGATGCCGGCACCGGACTGGCCCATGCTCTTCAGGGAGGCGATGTCCTCCCGGTCCTGCTCCACAATCACAGACAGCACATGCCCCAATACCACCAGACAGAGGATCAGCAGCACAACGGAAAAGGCAAAGCAGACGCCGGCCAGGATGTTCTGAAGGAGCAGCATGTAGCTCAAGATGGACTCCCGCTGGTATGAGAACGCCGTATAGAGGGCGATATCCGTGGACTCCGAGACCTCCCGCCGAAAGTCCAGGGGCTCCAGGGGACTGTCTGCCCGCTGGAAGATGTGGACCATGGCCCCCGCTCTCCCCAGCGCATCCGCCCGAGAGGCCTGCTGGATCTGGTCCCGCATGGCATTCCAGTCTGCGGCGCTGATCAGAAAGCTCTTCATATCGATCATGGAGCTGCCCATGAACGCATCCGCAAAACAGCCTGCCACGGTGAGGGATACCGGCTCCTCAGACCGGCTCAGTTCAAAGTGAATCGTGTCCCCGATGGACACATCGAAGGTGGAGCGCAGCGCCGGAGAGATGTACACCGTGCCCGGTTGGATCTCCGGGGTCTCCATCTCCTCGCCCTGTTCCGAGACAAAGCGGTACGGGACAGCGCCGTCCGCCAGAAGCAGCTGTCCCTCATCGTCTGAGTACCGCCCGTTGATCTCATACCCGGCAAAGAGCAGCGGCTGCACCGTGGCGTGGTCTACATCCGGCACCTGCTCCAGCTCCGCCCGCAGGCTCTCCGGCGCCCCGCTGATCCAGACGGTGTAGTCCCCGTATCCCAGCCGCGCCATCTCCCCTGCCACGGAGTCTGTCCCGCTGAGATAGACCGTTACGGCGGTGCAGAGACACGCAGCCAGAAGAAAGACCAGCGCGAAGATGCCCGCAGCACTGCCCCGCTGTCTCTGCGCGGCAGACCGCAGCAGCATCCCATATCTTCCCACCGCTACCACCCCTGTTCTTCCAGCCAGGCGGTGAGTCTGGACTCCCGGGTGGGATCTCTCCCGGCATAGACCGGCAGCACCAGCTCCCCGGTGATGCGTCCGTCCTCCAGGTACAGGATCCGGTTGCCCCGCAGGGCGGCGTCCCTGTCATGGGTTACGAGGAGGACAGACTGGCCGTCTCGGTGGAGGCACGAGAACAGATCCAGAACCTCCTGGGAGTTGGCGCGGTTCAGTGCTCCTGTGGGCTCATCGGCAAAGAGGATCGCCGGACTGTGGACCACCGCCCTCGCCACGGCGGCCCGCTGCGCCTCGCCGCCGGACACCGCTCCAGGGAGCCACCCCGCGGCGCCCTGGAGGTTCATCTGCTGCACCAGCTGTTCGGTCCGCTCCGCCGCCTCCCGGTCTGAGAGGGCGGCGATCAAGCCGGCCATGCGGATGTTCTCCCGCAGGGTGAGGTTGCCGATGAGATGGGTCTTTTGAAACACAAACCCAAACGCAGACGCCCGCAGTTTGGTCTGCTCCTTCTCCGAGGCGCGGGTGATGTCTCTCCCCTGGTATGTTACGGTCCCGCCGCTCACCCGGTCCATACCGCTGAGGGCGTAGAGCAATGTAGACTTTCCAGAGCCGGACGCTCCCATGACTACCGTAAAGTCCCCGGCATAGAGGTCGATGTCGATGCCGTGGAGCACAGTTGTCTCCCCAAAGTTCTTCTGAATCCCTCTCCCGGACAGAATTGCCTCTCTCATCCGGATCTCCTCCTCTCAGTTCCCCGCCTCATCCGCCGGGATGCGGAAGGTGTATGCGGTCTCATAGTGCTCCCTGTGGTAGTACGCGGCGGTGCCGTGGGCCTGGTCCAGGACCGCGCTCCACTGGGTGGTCTCCCCGTGTCCGAAGCTCCCTTTGCACACCGCTGCCAGGGCATCCCGGACTCCATCTTCGTCCATGGCGGGGGTCTCCTGCATCTGGGTTTGCAGCCGCTCAAAGCGGGTGTGGGATTCCGCTGTCCCGATGCCCTGCTTCTCCCCGGGGGAGAGATAGAAGTTGGTGAGGACAGGCGTCTCCACCACAGACATCTCGTTATCTATGTACTCCACCGTAACAGCATGGCCTGCGGCGTCCGCGATGGCGAAGTGGACCATGTATCCGAAAGAGGCGTGGAGATCGTAGGAGTCCAGCAGCGCCAATGCCTCCTCCACCGTGGCCGCCCGGTTCAGGAGCAGCCGGACCGCCGTGGTGGTGGTGAGATCCGGTCTGTCTGTGTCCTGATCTATCGTGGCGCTGTCCTGGATCATGTTCACGGACACACAGAGGCCCGTCTCGTTCATGCCGTCCAGCGGCGCATACAGGGCGGCGGTCTTCAGGATATTGTCCGGCAAGGGGATGGGAGACACCTGCCGGATGAAGTCCGTGTTCACCGTGCTGATGGAGCGATAGCCCTCCATCGGGCAGGAGAGCAGCACCAGCGCGTCACAGGCATCCCAATCGAAATTGCGGCCGAAGTAGTACCCGGTGCCGTCTGCGGCGGGGACAGACAGGGTGCTGCACCCGCCGCCGGCGATCTGCAGGCCCAGGCCATCTGCCCCAGACAGGAAGTTCTTCTGCAGAAAAGACAGTACCTCCCCATCCGAAGAGGCGCCGCCGGCCTCCAGAAAGGCAACGAAGCCATCGCCCCCGGTGAAGAGGGCCGCAGAGAGGCCGTCCTCCAACTGCGTGATGGCCTCTGAGACTTCGACAAATCCCGCAGCTTCCTCTCCCTCCGGCGCCACAGATGTGCTCTCCTGGTCATCCTTCGGGGTGCCGGCAGAGCATGCCGCCAAGGACATCAGACAGATCATACAAAGGATCTGCAGTATGATCCGCTTCATCTGCTCTCCTCCTCATATCGAACCGGCACACACGGGAACAGGTCTGCACAGCCCACCTTCCCAGGCCGTGCAGCGGATTCACCCCTTGGAGGGGCTGTTGTTATTATAAAGGTATCATGGCGAAGCACCAAGCAGAACCGGTGCTTCGCCGTTTCCAGTCTATGTGTGGTTTGCAATTCAGCCCGCGGTAATGGTGATAGAGACGTCCCCGTGGCCCAGAAGGTCTGCCATCTCGGAGGCGGTCTTGTCTGTGATGTGGCCCAACCGGGTGTATGCCCAGGCGTTGCTGCCGTAGAAGACGACAATCTGATTCCCGAAATACAGGACGATGTCGCAGGCCTGGGTGGTGGTCTGCTTGTCCGATCTGGGCAGGCTTCTCCTGAGAGAGCCCACCTGCTCAAAGCCGCCGTACATGGACATCTGGATGGTGATAGGCCCCTCCTGAGCCATCTCCATCAGGGCCTGGACGGACTGGTTGTCCTCCCAGGATACGGCTACAGGGGTGGTATCGATGATCATGGTAAGATTCGTTTTCATTGGGGTGTCCTCCTCATTGTTCTCTTCTGCTGGGGCTGTCTCCTCAGCAGCCGGGGTCTCGAGATCTTCCCCGGCATCGGACTCTGTTCCGGGGTCTGTATCCGGTACCGATGTGCTCTCTTCTGCTGGAGTCTGGGTACTGCTCTCGGCTCCCGGGCCGCCGGCGCCGCACCCCGCGAGGGAGAGCAGCAGGACGGCCGCCAGCAGTATCGCCATCATTCTCTTCATTTCCAGTCTCTCCTTCCCCTGGGGCTATAGCCGCAGGATCCGAGCATTGCAGCCCACGGTCTGTGCTTCGAGGGACAGTATAAGCCTCACCGTCCCCATGTTCAAATGCTTGTTTTCAGCGTTTTTGTATGCTAAAATCGCATAGAAAAAGCAGATATAAGGAGTTGAGCACCATGGATCTCCACGCCTATGCCTACACAGAGACCGGCAACACCCTGTCCAAGGCAAACTACCTCACAAAGCACATTATCGTGGTCTGCCTGGCAACCGTATGGTACATGGATATCGTGTTTCGCAGCATCCCCACCCTCTCGACTATCCAGTCCCTTACCGTGTTGGGGATCCTCCTGGCTGTTCCCATTGTTCTAAGGGTCCTCCTCACCTTGCGTAGAGGCCGCACAGACTTAAACATGGCCTTCAATATCGTAGTCCCTTATCAGGCCTACACGGTTCTCTCGTATCAGGCCAGCCTCCCCTTGGCGGGACGCGTCATCACAATGCTCATCCTCGTGGTGTATGAGTACGAGACGCTGATGCTCCTCGCCCAGGCCCTCCGCCGTTGGAGGCGGCGAGCTGTTACCCGAGAGAAGGTCCTGCTCTCACCCAAGGTCCGCACTGGCATCATCCTCACATGCTGCGCCTTCTGTCTCGCGGTCTTTGTGGGGGCCGATGTGGCGTACTGCAGACTCTCCTTCCCGCCGGCAACAGCGGAGGGACAGAGCGATGAGGGCGAGGCAACCATCATCAACAACCTGGACACCCTCGCTTCCCTTCTGGACCCTGATACCTGGGCCAGTATGACCACTGAGGAGAAGCTCCGCACTATGCAGACCGTGGCGGACATTGAGGCCAATTATCTCGGTGTATCCTACGAGCTCAACATTGTGTTGCTAGACCTGGACGAGAACACCCTCGGCAATTTCAACAGCCGCTCCCACCTGATCTCAATAGACAGAGAGCATTTCGAGGGTGGCCTACCCATGGAGGTACTCAACACCGTGTGTCATGAGGCCTATCACGCCTATCAGCAGTGCCTGTGCCGGGCGTACACCAGCATGGACAATGCATACAAGGATCTATATGCCTTTCGGAGTATCAAGAGATACGAGGAGGAGTTTCTAAACTATTCAGACGGGACCGGAGATGATGAGGCCTTCGCTGAGTATCTTCAGCAGCGATGCGAGTCCGATGCTCGCAGCTATGCCCGCAGGTGTGAGAGCGAGTACGCGGCCTCCATCACCGCCTACCTGGCGGCGCGGGAAAACCAGAGCCCGGACACAGTCTGACACGAGAACCCTCGCCAGCGCCTTTCCGTCCTGCAACCGCCCCACAACCATCAAGCGCCCGCTCTGATCTGTTCAGATCAGAGCGGGCGCCTTCATGTCTTCGGGGAGAGATTCCCAAAAGAAATCGAAGCCACTCCGGGGGTTTTGCATGCAGAGTACATGCAAATCTCCCAAATATACGCGTTTTATATTGCAATCCACGGCATTTCGTATTACATTTTTCCATCTTGCGAAAGCAAGAAACCCCAGTTGACTTTCTCTCGTTTTTGTGTATAATAATGGACGAACAAACTTGCTCGTCTCTGCATCGCGGGCCGCCCCTCTCAACAGCAACTGGCGGACACTCATACACAGCAGGCCAAGCAAGGCAGCAAACCACAACACGATTGTACACAAGTCGAGGAAAGGAAACGGTTAGATATGATCTACATCACAGGCGATACCCACGGCCGATTTGGGCGCGTAGAGATGTTTTGCGCCCGAATGGACACAACGAAAGAGGACATCCTGATCATCCTGGGGGATGCCGGCCTCAACTACTATGGCGACTCCCGGGACCGGCGCACAAAGGAGTACCTGGAGTCCCTGCCGATCACGGTTTTCGCGATCCACGGCAACCACGAGATGCGCCCCAGCAGCATTCCCACATACAGGGATAAGCTGTGGCACGGCGGTTCTGTGTACTATGAGGGCAAATATCCGTCCCTGCTCTTTGCCAAAGACGGAGAGGTCTTTGACTTCGATGGGCTGCAGACGATTGTGATAGGCGGGGCATATAGCATAGACATGATGTACCGGTTGGCCCGCGGGTACGGATGGTGGCCGGATGAGCAGCCCTCCGATGAGATCAAGAAGTGTGTGGAGCACCAACTGGACAGCCTGCGCTGGAAGGTGGACGTGGTGCTGAGCCACACCGTGCCCGTAAGGTACGAGCCGACAGAGGTGTTTCTCCAGGGCATCGATCAGAGCACGGTAGACAAGTCGACAGAAGAGTGGCTCGGTAAGATCGAGGAGCGGTTGGCGTATCGCAAGTGGTACGCCGGACACTACCACACAGTCAAAAAAGTAGACAAGCTGCAGATCATGTACGAGGACTTCGATGCGTTCGGTTGCAACTGATACCTCGCGACCGCTGTTCTAACAGACTACAGGTCCAAGACACACGCTGCAGCGTTTTTCGCTGCGCACTGGAGCACATCTGGGGCCTGGTTGCAATCCTCGGCCTGCGCCCCCTGATAGATCAATCCCTCTACCAGGCACGCCAGAGCCTCAAGTTTCCCTAATGCATGTGCAGATTTCCAGTTTTCGCAGGAACAGAAAAGATTTTCTACCACGGATTTTGGAAAAGAGTCAGATCGCCGTGAAAAGTGATTTAAGCAGGGCGATACAGCAGTTTTCTTGCAGGTTTAAGCGGGGATAAGTAGGGCAAACGCAAAGTCGGTTGGTAAAAACAGGAAATTAGGCCATTGCAGCTGTAAGGCTGGGGCAGGACGCCAA
>CANRFN010000117.1 GCA_947629915.1 uncultured Oscillospiraceae bacterium
ACTCACGGAGGCTTGTATCCTAAATTCTGGATTTATTTGATATGTTATACGTTTACCTGACTTTGCGTTTGCCCTAATAATTCTTTGCCGTTTCTTCGTGTTTTCAGAATTTTTAGTTCATTTTTTTGATTTTCTACTCTTTTAGAAAGAGCCGTCCCTTAATTTTCTTTTCCAATAACTCTGGACCACTTATAACTTACCTCTTTGCCTATGGCA
Organism: uncultured Oscillospiraceae bacterium; assembly: GCA_947629915.1. Lineage (GTDB taxonomy): Bacteria > Bacillota > Clostridia > Oscillospirales > Oscillospiraceae > Enterenecus. Next base: position 217 of record CANRFN010000117.1, read on the forward strand.
AGGCTGTTTCTGGATTTTTCTGGTATTTTTCAAATGAAATGATGTTATTCTTGATCTTACGTCCTATTTTGAAGGTCTAGCCACTTGTAAAGATTACGGTTCCTATTGGGTGGAGCGCTCCCACTTCATCATGAGTTCTCTTCCTGTGGTTTGCTGTCTACTGCCTCAGAAGACAGCCGGCACGCACGGACGGAGTCGGTCACGGGGTAAGCTTGAGGACCTCGTCTCGGGGCAGCCCGGTGTATTCGACGATTTTGTCCACATCGACGTTGTCTGCCAGAAGATGCTTAGCGATCTCCTGCCGTTCCTCCAACCGCGTCTCTCTCCGCGTCTCTTCGCGGTCCTCTTCCAGCATCTTCAACATGACTGCATTCATTAAGCTCACTCCCTCCGCAATAGGCTCTTTGGCCACCTTCATCAATTCGGCCAGGTCCAGCCGCTGAATGTCGCGCCAGTTCTTGGTCTTGAAGTCGTGGCCGTACACCAGCAAATCTCTCCAGGTCTTCTCGGTGATGCCGTATTTGTCTGTCTCGGCTTTCATCTTTTTGTCCTGGTCCGCTTCGCGTTCCTTGAGCTCGATGATCCTCTGCTCCACCTTCTCCCAATTGGCCCTGCCTATCTCCCCGTGCTCCTGTTTGAACAGCAGAGTTGTCTGCTCGATTTCCTCACTGATTCTGCCGAAGGCGTAGGAGCAGTTCAGAAAGATGGTGTGGAATCTCGGATCAAAACTCGGCATATTTTCCCAATGAATGAATTCACCAGTTCCAGGAACATCGTGATCCGTCATGCAGATGACATACGTAGGCCTCAGGCTCTCGTACTTCTGATCCCACTGCAGTGAGGACATGCCGATGGCGTACCCATCGTAGAGAGCGCGGGAAGCAGCACATTCGTCTTCCTCGCCTTTGGGAAGTTCGATTGCAAATATTCTGCCATCCTCGCTCTCGCAGCGGGCATCAACGACAGCGCTGTTGTACTCGTCTGATACATCAAGGCGCCATTGGATCTGCGCGGAGTCCAGTTTCAGCTTTTCATCACCCATCAGGGTCTGGAGGAACGTCTCAAGCACGGACACTCGTCCCCGCATCGCAGTGTGAAAGAAAGACTCATCGAGGAAGCAGCGCTCCTCCGTCACAGACAAGTACAATGCTTGACATTTCTGAGCGAATTCTCGATCTACCTCTTGGATCACCCTGTCTACCTCTTGATGCTTCCATTTCAGGTACGCATTAAGCCGTTCGATATAATCTATAGATAGCAGAAATGGATGTACTGTGTGTAAATGCGACACGAGATCCATTTCTTTTTTATTTGTAGACAATAGCATTTTTAAGTATTCACGGTTTTTCATCGCTGTCTACACCTTTCCAAAAATAGTCCCCGGAGCATTGGGTTCAAAACAGATCAGCTGCCTCCTGAAGCCCGGATCTTCAGGATCTCGGCAATGGGGAGTTCAACCACCGAGGCAATGGTCGTCACAGACAAGTCCAATGCAAGACATCTCTCCGCAACTCTCCTGGCTTCCTCCAGCCTTATCTCTCTCCGTGTTTGCTCTCGATCCTCTTTCAGCATTTTTTCTATCACTGGATTCATCTCCACACACCTCCTGCAACCACACCGCTTGGCCAACCTCATCTACACGCGTTGCCAAATACAATGAATAACATTTTTAATATGCAGCATAGTGAAACATGATAAAATAAGTAAAATAGCAACAGGCAAATTTGATCAGCTTTCATTGACTTATTGCAAATTTTCTGATTGTCTTATTCAATCTCTGGTTGTATAATAGCTGCAAGTTATCCGAGGAGGTACGACACATGCTTCATCTGATTTGCGGCAATTACGGATCATTTACTGAGGACCCAGAGTTTATACGCCATCCAGACAACTTTTTTGATTATTACTTTGAGGATGAATGGTTTACGATCCGTTTGTTCGCCGTATTCTCACTGATATTGACCATCTGAACCCAGAAGGTGACATCTTCAAAGTTTTGTTCGATGAGAGAATGCTGCCCTCCGATATATCTACTGGCTCTAAGAATTTAATATTGTGCAAGTATTTTGATCGCATGAACAATTACCTCAGGATGGGGAAGAATTGTCATCCCTATCTCATGGAAATTGCCGAGTCAAAAGATGTCAGGATGGCTGTTACCGCACCATATATCATGACGGATTCTTCTATTCAAAATCGCACCATTCACTTCGTCAACAGCGACACCTATGTTAATACTGAGTTTAGTTTTCTGCGAGAGATAGCTCACGAAATGGCAAAGGGCACCTTCCGTGATTGAGGTCTTCCCTGCGGGCTTCTTTCAGCATTCTCTCTGCAACCGGACGCATCCCCATACACCTCCTGCAACTGCACCCCTCGCCTGCCCCGTCTGCCTGTCCGCATCGCGGAAAATCGTAGGACAAAAGCGGCCGTTTTGCCTGTTTTCGCGGGTGCTTGTTATACAGTGTATAACATTTTGTCTGTATCTTTTTCTATTCATGTCTGTTCGCGTTCTCTATAATATCATCTTCTTGACGGTCTGTCAAGAAAAATTATCTATAATTCTAAAAAATTTTAGACTGATTCTCTCGCGAGTCCCGCCCATGCCGCAGCCCTTCCCCCGCTAGCAAATTGCCAAAACAGACGGCGAAAGAGATGGCAATCCTTGGCGTTCCGTCTCTTTCCAAAGGGGTGCCACGGTGCTATAATCCCTGCACTCCAATCAGGAGCTGTCCGCCGGACAAAGACGTCTGGCGCAGAATGCAAGGGGATCGTCCATGGCACACACGCATACACATAGCAGCACCGTAAATCTGCGGGAAGGTTCTCTCTTCAAGAACATCTTCCTCTTCGGCCTTCCGCTGATGCTCTCCAACCTGCTCCAGGTCCTGTTCAACATCTCGGACGTGGCCGTGGTGGGGAAGTTTGCCGGCGGCGAGGCGCTGGGTTCTGTGGGCTCCACTTCCATAGTGGTGGTGCTCTTCACCGGCCTGCTCATCGGCCTCGGGACCGGCGTCAATGCCTTGGCAGCACGTTTCATCGGCTCAGGCAATCAGAAGGCGGTGGCTGAGATCTCCCACACCTCCTTCCTCACCTGCCTTACCGCCGGTATTCTGCTGTCCATCGCGGGCCTCGTCATCTCGGAGCCGCTTCTCCACCTGCTGGGCACCAAGGACGAGCTTCTCCCCGGCGCCGTCCTCTATTGCCGTATTTACTTTCTCGGCATGCCCGCCCTGGCTGTGTACAACTACGGCAACGGCATCTTCAGCGCGGATGGGAATACCAAGCTTTCCCTCTTCTTCCTCTCCGCGGCCGGAGTCGTGAACGTAGGGCTGAACCTGCTCTTTGTCATCGTGTTTCAGATGTCCGTGGCCGGCGTTGCTTTGGGCTCTATCATCTCCCAGTACATGTCCGCCATCCTGGTAGTGATCGCCCTGGTCCGGGCAGACCGGCCGTATAAGCTCCGCTTCACCCGCATGCAGCTCAGCAGACTGCAGCTGCGGAACCTCCTCCGGCTGGGTGTCCCCGCAGGCCTGCAGAACGCCATCTTCTCCCTGGCCAACCTCTTCATCCAGGCGGGCGTCAACACCTTCGACACCGTCATGGTGGAGGGCAACTCCGCCGCCCTGAACGCAGACAGCATCGTCTACGACATCATGGCCGCCTTCTACACCGCCTGCACCAGCTTCATGTCCCAGAACTACGGCGCCGGCAAGAAAGACCGGGTCCTCAAGAGCTACTTCGTCTGCCTCTTCTACTCCTTTGCCATCGGCGCCGCCGCCAGCTCTCTGCTGCTGGTATTCGGAAGAGAATTTCTCTCCATCTTCACCTCCGATCCCGCCATCGTGGAGGCCGGCATGAAGCGGATGAACATCATGTGCCTGTCCTATGCCTTCTCCGCCTTTATGGACAACACCATCGCCGCCAACCGGGGCCTGAACCGCACCTTCCTCCCCACAGTGATCGTGATCATGGGCTCCTGCGTGATGCGGATCATCTGGGTATACACCGTCTTCGCGTATTTCAAGACGGTGCCCTCTCTGTATCTCCTGTACATCTTCTCCTGGGCCATCACGGCCACGGCGGAGATCCTGTACTTCATCCACGTTTTCCGCCAGACCTTCCCCGCCCAGACCGGCAAGGCGGTCCGTGAGACCCCGCAGCAAAAGGCCCATCCCATGCTGAAATACCAATGAGGACAGCCCCTTTCGGCAAACACATTCCATTCAAACAGCAGACGGCGCCCTGCCGTCTGCTGTTTTCCTATCTGCACCATTCCACTCCCCACGGAGCAAGGCGTCCCGCCTTGCTCCGTTTTTTTTGTTGTTCCTCCCCTCTGCCGGCTCCCGGCGAACCCCCAAGTCCCAGCACCAAATCCGTTTCAAAAACTTCGTCTTGCTCGTAATAATTACAAGTTCCCGCAAAAAAACCTGATAAATTAAGCATACAAGCTCCTTGAAAACTCCATAGCCGCCCCGCAGGGGATACCCGGAGAAGTACCGCATTCGGCGTGCCAAGGGACACCAACGCCTCTGAAGCCCAGAGAGCAGGAACGACCTGCGGGTACAACGGCAAGCACCACGGAAAGCAACACACATCGAGCAAGATGAAACAACAGAGAGGAAGGATTGCAACATGAAAAACAACACACTGGAACGGAAGCCCACATGGGAGATGTTCAACCTCCTCACCAAGTCCGATAAGTACAGCGGATACTGTGTGGTGGCCCTGCGCTGCCGGGACAACAAGCTGGTCCGCCTCGTCTCCTCCGATCTCAAGACCCGCGGCGCCATCGAAAAGGACACCTTCCGCCGCAGAGGGTACACCATGAAGCCCACGGACCTGATCCGGGTCCCCATCTTCGGCAAGGACCGGTCCCGGTACCAGCCGGAGAACTACATGGTGCACAGCAAGTACGTCTGGAGCGCGGAGGCCAGCCCGCGGCAGGAGGACGTCCTGGAGAAGTGCCCCATCCAGCACACCGGCAAGATCTTCGGCACCGAGAGCTTCCGCCTGATGGAGAAGGACCTGCCGGACCACTCCATCGAGATGGTGGAGGTAGAAAACTTCACCCTGTCCTATCCCAACGAGCACTGCAAGCGCCCCAAGGCCTCCTTCACGTACAACGGCATCCAGTACAGCAACATGTCCTTCACGGACCCGGACTTCCACTTCAGCGATCTGGACCCGTCCCTGTACACCGAGACCGAGGACGGCATCTTCCTCCGCAGAGCCGTCCTGGTGGTGAGCCTGCCAGGCCGCCCCTTCGAGCAGGACAACTGCTATTACATCTTCGTGGTCAGGGTCTTCCCCCTGGCCGCGGCGGCTGCCTGAGCCCATCCCCGACAGGCTCAAACCAAAAAGGCTGCGTACTTGTACAAATTACAAGTCCCCTCCCCCACCCCGTGTACTATGAGTCCATCGGCACCTTGACAACCCCATAGCCGACCCGATTGGGAGCATGCCCTGGAGAAGCACCGCATTCCGCGTGCCAAGGGGAGTGCAACGCCTCTGAGACCCAGAGTGCAGGCACTCCAAATCGGAGACAACGGCGCAGCCAAACCGACAAATCGAAGGAGGATAAATTCCCATGACAAACCCAATCAAACAGACCACCCTCTCCCCGGAGGAGCTCCGGAGAGAACTGCAGCAGTGCCAGGAGCGCCGCAAGGAGATCCTGGACATGGTGATCGCCGCCCGTGCCAAGGGAGACCTCGCCGAGAACGAGGCGTACCACACCGCCAAAGACCTGCAGGGCCAGAACGAGTCCCGGATCCAGCAGATTGTGCTGCTCTTGGAGAAGGCGGACTCCAAGGTGGGCACGCCGGAGGGCCAGGACTGGAAGGTCCTCCTGGCAGAACTCCAGCAGCGCCGGAGCCGCCGCCAGGGGCTGGCTGAGAACGTCCGGGACGCCATCGCCCGGGGCGGCAGCAGCACATCCAACGGCGCATACCTGGACGCCAAATATGAAGCGGATGCCAACGATACGCTGCTCCAGCAGATCGAGGGGGTCCTGGTGAAGGTGGAAGCCGCAGCTGGCCTTCTGTTTCTCGCAGACCGGAACCCCGCGGAGGCAGACCAGCTGCTGGTGCTCCGCAAGGGAGACCAGGACCACTGGCGCATCAACCAGGACCTGCTGGCTGCGTACGAGAAGGCAGCCAACCGGGGAGACGTGTCCGTCAAGTTTCTCTTGGGGCTGGGCCTGATCCTGGGCAAGAGCGTGTCCAACCCCACCTGGGGTGCCCAGCTAATCCGGGAGGCCGCAGAACAGGGACACAGCGGCGCCCAGACTCGGCTGGGTCTCCTCTACCTGGAGAAAACCGGCGCGGAGAGAGACCTCACCCAGGCCATCCGCTGGCTCCAGGTGGCCGCCCAGGACAACGCCATGGCCCAGTACCACCTGGGGTGCTGTTATGAGGATGGTACCGGGGTAGACAAGGACCCAGCTGAGGCAGCTGCCTGGTACCGCAAGGCAGCCGCGCAGGGATACGATCCGGCCCTGGTCCGGCTGGCAAGATGCTATCAGGCGGGGCTGGGAGTGGAGAAGGACCCCGCCCAGGCCGCAGACCTCTGCCGGAAGACCACCGGCATCGGAGACGCGGAGGCACAGTACCTCCTGGGCCAGCTCTATGAGGCCGGTGAGGGCGTAGAAAGGGACCTCACAGAGGCCGTCCGCTGGTATCGCAAGGCGGCGGAACAGGGACACCTCCCCGCCGTGGAGCGCAGCATGGCTGTCCTGGACCAGCTGGCACCGGGCCTGGTCCGCAGCGCCTGCATCGATCTGGCCTGAGGGCCAATGGGCCCAGGGCTCCCTGCCGGGAGCCCTGGACCCTGAAGAGGGCGCGGGGACGGGAACAGCCCTCGGCAAAAAGATTTGCTGCTTGTACAAATTACAAGTACCCTCCTTCGCCCCGTGTATGATGAACCCACCGGCACCTTGAAAACCCCATAGCCGACCCGATTGGGAGCATGCCCCGGAGAAGCACCGCATTCCGCGTGCCAAGGGGAGTGCAACGCCTCTGAGACCCAGAGTGCAGGCACTCCATATCGGAGACAACGGTACAACAACCAAACCAGTCAAACTGAGAAGGGAGTCTTGCAAACATGGAGAATCAGAACAAGACCGTAGAGGAAATGCGGGAGCTGCCAGAGCGCGATTCCCAGACCCAGTACCAGATGGGCTGCCGGTACCTCACCGGCAAAGATGGCGTCTGCAAGGACTCGGTACAGGCAGTGGCGTGGCTCACCAAGGCGGCAGATCAGGGCCATCCTCAGGCTCAGGATCGGCTGGGTCTCTGCTACCTCCGGGGCACTGGGATTGCCGTGGACCTGGAGAAGGGCGCAACGTACTTCGCCATGGCCGCCCGCCAGGGAGACGTCCAGGCCCAGCTCCACCTGGGCTGCTGCTACAATGGGGGTATCGGCGTCCCGGAGTACAAGACGGAGGCCGCCATCTGGTACCACCGGGCAGCAGTGCAGGGCAACGCCGAGGCCCAGTACCTGATGGGCCAGTGCTATGAGACCAGCGAGGGCGCTCCCCAGGACTACACCGAGGCCGCACACTGGTATGAGAAGGCCGCCCAGCAGAAGCACACGGATGCCCATGTGCAGCTGGCCCTCCTCTATGATGCGGACAATGGCATCCCCCAGAACCCCCTGGAGTTCCTCTCCCACCTCTTGAAGGCCGCTCTCCTGGGCCACAAGGGCGCGGAGGACTATCTGAACCAGCACCAGCCGGACCTGCTCCCCTTCGTCCGCAGCGGCAAGAGCGCCATGGGGGATGTGAGCCGCTACGCAGACAGAGCCAAATAGGGCGAGAGAGGACCGGCAAAACCATTGGTCCCAGGGCGCCGCGGGCACCCTGGGACCGGAACTGAAAAGGAGGCAATCAACGATGTATCCCATAGACGAAGCGAGAATCATCCGGGAGTCCTCCCGGGGCTACGACCTCATCCGGATCCAGGACGAGATGCTGTCTCACCGGGAGGTGGAGCTGGTGGGAGAGGTGGACGCCAACTCGGTGAACGCCCTGATCCGGGAGCTCCGGTACCTGCAGCGGCAGGACCCGGAGGGAGAGATCACCCTCTATATCAACAGCCCCGGCGGAAGTGTAGACAGCGGCATGGCGTTGTATGACGTAATGCAGGCCATCTCCTGCCCCATCCGCACGGTGTGTGTGGGGCTGGCGGCGTCCATGGCTGCCCTGCTCTTCCTCTCCGGAGACCAGAGAGACATGCTGCCCCACAGCCGGCTCATGATCCACGACCCCCTGATCTCCCAGACCGGCGGCAGCGCCCTGCACCTGAAGGCCGTCTGCGATGATCTCCTGGAGACCCGGCAGATCATCGCCAAGGTGATCGCGGAGCACACCGGCAAGAGCATGGATGCGGTATTGGAAAAGACCGCCACAGACAGCTTCTTCCGGGCGGAGGAGGCGGTGGCGTTCGGCCTGGCAGACAACATCATCACCCGCCTCGGCGGAGAAAACGAAGGAGGAAACTGCAATGTTTGAGCGCGTCTCATCCAGCCGGATCCTGGCCAAGGGGGTCACGGTCTCCAACGACACCTGGGCCACCGGGATCAACAACAACGACCTGCTGGTGGGCCCCACCGGCAGCGGCAAGACCCGGGGCTATGTGATCCCCAATCTGCTCCACGCCCAGGACAGCTTGATCATCGCGGACACCAAGGGCAACCTCTGCCGGCGGTATGGCTGGTACCTGGAGCAGCAGGGGTACAAGGTGATGCACCTGGACTTCACGGACACCGCCAACACCCCCTGGGGATACAACCCACTGGACTACATCCGGCAGAACCAGGACCAGGAGTCCATCCGCAATGGGGACGGATACAGCGAGCAGGACGTGAAGAAGGTGGCCCAGGCCATCTGCCCCCAGCAGAACGCAGACGACCCGTACTGGGACTACGCCGCCCAGATGTACCTGGAGGCCATCCTCCTCTTCGTGCTGAACCAGCTGCCGGAGGAGCAGCACGACCTCTACGAGGCGTACACCTTCCTCACCAAGATGGGCAGCAGGGAGCTGGACCACATGATCGAGATGGAGCGGATCACCCGGCCCCACAGCTCCTTCTCCCGGAAGATGGACATGATCCAGCAGAACACCGGGGCGGAGAAGATGAACGCCAGCATCAAGGGCATCCTGGCCCAGCACCTGGATGTGGTGGCCAACGCCGGGGTGCGCCGGATGTTCCGCATGGCAAGGCAGGTGAACCTGAACCACTTTCTCCGCCAGAAGACGGCACTGTTCCTGTCTGTGAGCGACTCGGACCGCAGCCAGGACGCCCTGGTGAACCTCTTCTACACCCAGGCCCTGCAGTACCTGATGGGCGCGGCGGACCACACGGAGGACAGCCGGCTGCCCATCCCGGTGCGGTTCATCCTGGACGACTTCAGCACCAACACCCGGATCCCCGATTTCGACAAGATCATCTCGGTGATCCGCTCCCGGGAGATCTACGTGAGTCTGGTCATCCAGAGCCTCTCGCAGCTGGAGGGGCTGTATGGCCACCCCAAGGCCCAGACCATCCTGAACAATTGCGACAGCACCCTGTACCTCGGCGGCACAGACATCGAGACCGCCAGGTACTTCGCGGAGAAGCTGAACTGCCAGGTGTCCACCGTCCTGAACCTGCCCCTGAACAGCATGTACCTCTTCACCCGGGGCCAGGCACCCCGCCGCACCCAGAAGTACGACCTCGATTCAGACAGCATCTATCTCCAGCTGAAAGACCTCCCGCTGCTGCGGCCTGTCTCCGTCTCCCAGGCGGTCCGTTCCCTGTGAGGGCCGTCCAATCTCATCGCAAAGGGGGAAACCAACCATGCAGACGATATACTCCATCGGGTACGCCGGCCTTCCCATGGACCACTTTCTCACCGCCCTCCAGGACCACGGAATCTCCGTGGTCCTGGATGTGCGCTCCACTCCGTACTCCCGCCGCTTCCCCGCATACAACCGGGAAGCCTTGGCAGACACCCTCCGCAAACACAGCAACCTCTACCGCCACTACCCCCAGTCCTTCGGGGCCCGGCAAGATGATCCCAGCCTGTACCACCCCGCAGGCTATCTGGACTTTGCGCACTTTGCCGCGTCAATCCCCTTCCAGGAGGGCATCCAAAAGGTCTGCTCCGGCATGGACCTGGGGTATGTGTTCTGCGTTCTCTGTGCAGAGCGGGATCCCCTCACCTGTCACCGGACCATCCTGGTAACTCGGGCCTTCTCCCAACTGGGATACAACGTGGTCCACATCCTGCCGTACGGTGAGGTCCAGACCCAGGCGGACATCGAGAGGCGACTGCTGGACAAGTACTTCCCCGGCCGGGGACAGACGAGCCTCTTCGGGGGCAAATCCGATGCAGCAGATCTCCTAGATGAGGCGTACCGGCGGCAAAATGCCGTCATCGGATACCGAAGGGGTGATGCGAAATAGAACTGTACACCATGGGGTTCGCCCAGAAATCGGCGGAGCGGTTCTTCGGGCTCATCCGCCAGCACGAGATCCAGGTGCTGGCAGATGTCCGCCAGAATAACCGCTCCCAATTGGCCGGTTTCACAAAGGGCTCCGATCTGCTATTCTTCCTCCCGGCGCTGTACGGCTGCCGGTACAGCCACCGGGAGGACTGTGCCCCCTCGAAGGAGATCCTGGATGCATACCGAAAGGGCATCCTCAGCTGGGAGGAATACGAATCCCGGTATGTTGGCCTCCTGGAACAGCGCCGTGCGGTGCCCCGCTTTTTCCAGGAGTACGGCTCCCTGGACCGGGTGCTGCTGCTGTGCAGCGAGCCCACGGCGGAAAACTGTCACCGGCGGGTGCTGGCGGAAAGAATCGCAGTGGAGAGACCGGACATCCGCATCATCCACCTCTGATTTTCTCGCACACATTACAAGTTCCCCTCCCCGGGGCTGGTATCATAGGACCACACCTTGAAAGAGGAATCGCCGTCCGAAGGGGATACGCCCCCGGGGAAGGACGCATCCCGCGTGCCAAGGGGGGCGCCAACGCCACTGCAGATCAGTGGCAGGAAGGACTACGGGCACATCGGCACAGCGAGATCGATCAACCAAGACGAGAAACGATGATAGGAGGAATCATCAGTGACGCAAGATGAGAAAAACCCCACGCTGGAAGAGCAGATCGCCATGGCAGCCAGGGGCCAGGCGGCATCTCCGGAGAGCGCGGCCGCCCTGGTGCGGTGCTTCGCCGAGCTCTCCCCGGCCTATGTCTTCTGCTCTGCGGAGGACCTGTCTCTGCTGGACACCTTCACCGGGGACATCTGGGAGAAGTATGAGGACCGTATCGACACGGACACCTATCGGGGCTTCTGCGCTTTCTTCGACCTGCTCATTGCCAAGGACAGCGAGGCCCACGGCCTGGTATCCAAGCCGGAGGACGTAGACCCGTATCGGCCCATGTGGGGCACCCGTATGAACAACGCCATGGTGCTGCTGGGGGAGATGCTGCTGGACCAGGCCATGGGACGCCGCGCCCACAAGGAGGTGTACCACTGCCTCCACCAGGCCCTGGGACAGTACCTGGACGCCCTGGAGGGACCGCCCTTCCACCGAGGAGAAACCGAGGCGGAGGGATTCCAGCTCTGGAAGGGCTGCCTCCTCCGGGACCAGGACGCCGGCCAGCCCATGGCGGAGGTCCTGGTGGACATCCTCCGGCGGTATGAGGCGGCCTTCCACTCCCTGGACCGCCTGGACCACATTCTCACCTGCCTCGGCGGCCTGGCCCTCCACCTGGAGACCCTGGGCACCCGGTACGATCTGCAGCCGGACGAGGAGGGCATCTCCCAGATGGTTCTGCATGTGGCCCGGAACCAATTGGGAGAGGCGGCCTTCCAGCTCCGGCAGGCGCTCCGCCGGTATGGGATCGGCCAGGACCACACAGACCTGCCCCGCACAGACCTGAAGCAGGAAGATCCCCTGGCGTACTTTCTGAACCTGGCCCAAGACTACATGCCCAACCTGCCGGACCCCGGGGAGGACATGGAGATCTGTGTCCTCCGCACCCAGCTGTTCCTCCCGTACCGGGCATACGGCCTGGAGAGACTGCAGCAGCTGGCGGAACAGAGCCCTGAGGACTTCCGGAACCTCCTGGCGGAATACGTCTCCGGGGACACCCTGGCCCAGTCCATGCGGGGCATCAACGGAGCGGTGGGAGACCTGTACATGCTCTTCGTGGAGCCGTACCTCCACATGGTACCGCCGGAGCAGTCCCACTAAGTCGTCCAATCAGGTCTGCCAAAGAAATCAAAGCCTCCTCCTCAGGCTGCGAGACTGAAGAGGAGGCACTCTTTTCCCGGGAAATTCTCGGGAGCACCGAACTTTGAAACAGGAGGTTTTTCATGACACCCACCAACAGGCAGTACACCTTGGAGGAGCGGCTCGCCATGGCAGCCCAGTCTGTAGCCGCATCCCCGGAGCACGCCGTAGCCCTGGTGCAGCACCTCTCCCAGCTGAGCGGGGGATACGCTTTCTGCGGCACAGACGATGTGCATCTCCTGGACAGCTTCACCCGGGATATCTGGGAGCAGTGCGACATCAACGTAGACACCTACCGCACCTTCTGCCGCTTCTACGAACTGCTGAAAGCCAAGGACAACAAGAACACCTGGTACGTCTCCCGGCCGGAGGACCTGGACCCGTGCCAGCCCATCTGGGGCACCCGGATAAACAACGCCATCGTCCTGTTGGGCGAGGTGATGCTGGACCAGGCCATGGGGCGGCGCTACCAGGAGATGTATCACTGTCTTCACCAGACCGTGGGACAGTACCTGGACGCCTTGGCGAGCCCTCTCTTTCACCGGAGCGCAGACCACACAAAGCGGTTCCAGACCTGGAAGCACGCGTTCCTGCGGGATCTGGACCCCGGCACCCCCATGGCGGAGGCCCTCGCCCGCATCTTCCGGCGGTACATGGCGGCCTTTCAGACGATAGACCACCTGGACCATATCCTCACCTGCCTTGCCGGTGTGTTCCACCAGGTGGATCTGCAGGACTACCATTTCAGTCTGGACCCAAACGAGGACATCCTGGACACAGACCTGGAACTGGACTGGACCCAGCACAGTCTGGCGGAAAGCACGTACTTGAGGACACTCCGCCGGTATGGGATCGGCCGGGAAAGGAGATACCTGCCCGGCATAGACCTGGAGGACGAGGATCCCTTCGCATGCCTCTGGACTCTGGCCAATACATACCAACCAGACCTGCCGGACCCCGGAGCGGACATGGAGTGCCGCACCCTGCGCACCCAGATCTTCCTGCCGTACCGGGCATACAGAAAGGATATCCTGCAGAAGCTGTTGGAGGACTGCCCGTACCCAGATTACCAGGGACTCCTTGAGAAGTACTTCACCGTGGAAACCGTGGCAGCGGCCATGGGGGATATCAACCGGGCGGTTTCGGACCTGTATATGCTCCTCGTGGAGCCGTACCTCCACATGGAGGAGTCATACAAATCGGGCAATTTCAACTGAGCCGCTGATGAAAGATGGAAAAGCGTCCGTCTTGGACCGGATGATCTATGTGTATTTAAGGAATAATTCATAATATCCGAGCCATATACATCCATTATGCTGGTCTACGGCAGAAACAAAACGCCCAATATGTAATATAATGTAAATGCTACCTTTTCGGTGTTTAGAGAACTTAATGAATTTGATTTCTTTAAATAAAAGTGCAGCGAGTGGAATATTGCGTTTTAAGTAATTTATTAGATTTCAAACAGGCAAAACCCTGAAAGTCTCCCAAAATAGTTGTTGACTTTTCTGAGTTCTACTATTATAATATCCAACAGGAATTGGATTCGCAGCCCGCATGGTAGTTGGCATTTTGATGTGGACTTGTACTAGACTGAGGCATAATGTGCTATTCTCCGCAGAAATGAATTTTAACTTGTATACTGACATGATTTGAATTAGATATGCCACAGTATAAACCATTAAAATTACCATTCTATTAATGTTTAATGTTGTATTAAAATATACTTGAACTTTTACTGTTGCCATATAGTGCTATCGTACTTTATATTTCATTTTTGTTTTTATAAAATGCTATATTTCAAGCCCATGCATACTGTTTCTTGACCGGAGGTATGGATATGGATATGAATAAATATATGACGACAAAAGAAGCAGCTAAACTATGGTCGACATCAGAGGCGATTGTTTCCAATCGGTGTCCAGCTATCCCAGAAGCAGTATGCTGTGGTGGACGATGGTTTATCCCTGTGGGAACAGCCAAGCCTGAAGATGTTCCTACGCTGAATGAGGCGGAATGCGCATTGCCCCTAGGAATAGGTGGGGTTAATTTCAAGAATTTTTCAAATAGCGCATATTATGTGGACAAAACACTCCTTTTGAAAGAGATCATAGACGCTGGATCGGGTGTCTTTTTGTTCACACGGCCAAGAAGATTCGGTAAAACCTTAAATATGAATATGGTTATGACTTTTTTTGAGCATGCTGAGGAGGATAATTCGGTCTTCTTTGTAGATAAAAAAATTTGGTCTTGCGATAAAATGTATAGAGATGAACAGGGAAAGTATCCTGTCATCTATCTCAATTTTGGAACTGCCAAAAAGAATACCTGGAACCAGACTCATATTCAACTTTGCAAGCTTCTGAAAGATGAGGTCAAACGATTCAAATACCTAAAAAAGAGCAGAATATGTGGTGAAGACTACAAAGAAATGGTAAAGAGCTTCACTGCAAAAGGTGATGACAGATATGACTTTGAGAATACTCTGCTTGATTTATCTAAAATGCTGGCAAGCCATTACGGAGTACCCGCCATTATTATCGTAGATGAGTATGACACTCCCATACAACAGGGTTATCTAAAAGGATTCTATCAAGATGTTGTACAGTTTTTACGCAATCTGTTTTGTGGAGGATTAAAGGACAACAACATTGTAAAGTATGGAATCTTCACAGGGATACTGCAAGTCGCCAAAGAGAGCATTTTCAGTGGATTCAACAATGTACAGGTCTATTCTGTTTTAGATTCCAAGTTTAGTGCTTATTTTGGGTACACAACAGATGAAGTGCATGAAATGGCAGTGGAATATCACGCTATAGACAAGATAGATGAAATCCGATCTTGGTATAACGGGTATGTATTTGGCGGCACCGAAATCTACAATCCATGGTCTGTTGCGAATTATTTCAACAAAAATTGCTCTGTCGAAGAACATTGGCTTAACACATCAGGCAATGACCTGATTGGCGAGTTGATCGCAAATGCTGAAGCAGAGATTCTCGATCAATTGAAGACTCTGCTAAACAAGCAAACGGTTAGGGCTGTTGTGGATGTCAGAATGGTATATCCGGAGATCAAAAACAATCCTACCAGCATATTTAGCTTTCTGCTTGCCTGTGGATACTTGAAGGCATTAGATGATCCGCCTGCTAAGAACGGGGAACTCTGCACGTTGGCAATTCCCAACACGGAAATTCTTAAAATATTCCAGACTGAGATTCTCAATCGATTTGCTCCTGGGCGTCAAGCAATAGCACAGGATATTCAAAAGGCACTTCAGAATAATGATAGACAGATGGTCCAAAAAAGTCTCCAATCGTTCTTATACAAATCTGCTTCTTATTTTGACACTTCAGCAGAGGGATTCTACCATGGGTTTGTTCTTGGCCTCAGTGCAGCGTTTTCAGGATATTACGTCACATCTAATCGTGAATCTGGAGATGGACGCTATGACATACAAATGGAACCGCTTTCAACTGATCATCCAGGGATTTTGATGGAATTCAAATTCCTGGAGAAGGATCAATACAGCAAAGAGAAACTCCATGGAGAAGCGGTTGACGCGCTTAATCAGATCAACAAAAGCCAATATGATACGAATCTGAGAAATCGAGATATCCATACAATCTACAAGTACGGTATAGCATTCTGTAGCAAACGTGTAGATGTGGTCTCAGAAGCCTATTCTTCTGAGGCCTCTACAGCGGAAACCTGAGGCTTTTCTTAGTACAATTAATACAGAGCACACCTTGGCAATGCCAGGTGATATTTGTTATACATTTGACGTTTTAAAAGCACTGCCCTCTACATTTCCGTGCAGTCTTCCTGATCGTAGAGTGACATGCTTTCGTATGGGATCGGCCGGGAAAGGAGAGATCTTCCCGGCATGGACCTGGAGGTCGAAGATCCCTTTGCGTACCTCTGGACTCTGGCCAATGCGTACCACCCAGACCTGCCGGACCCCGGAGCGGACATGGAATCCCGCACCCTGCACAGCCAGCCAGATCTTCCTGCCGTACCGGGCATACAGCAAGGACACCCTGCAGAAGCTGTTGGAGGATTGCCCGTACCCAGATTACCAGGGACTCCTCGAGAAGTACTTCACCGTGGACACCGTGGCAGCGGCCATGGGGAATATCAATCGGGCGGTTTCGGACCTGGATATGCTCCTCGTGGAGCCGTACCTCCACATGGAGGAGACATACAAATCGGGCAATTTCAACTGAGCCGCTGATAAAAAGAATCCCTGGCGGCGAAGATCTCGCGCTGCCAGGGATTCTTTCGTATTCTGAAAGCTGAAAAGCGTCTGCTTTGGGTTAGGTGTGACTCCTACAATTGAAACATATCTATAGGTACTTTTATAGTATATAGTTTATATAAGATCATTAGTTTTCGGTTCTAATAATATTTTTAATTGCATGGAGCTGCTTCTTTTATAGGAAATTTCTTTTAGTTTTATGTTGTTTATTAAATAATAAGAATCATATACGGTTTGTGGTTCATTAAGTATTTTATTGGATCTTAAATGACGGGATTCCTGGGAAATTTTCAAAATAGTTGTTGACTTTCTTGATCTATTCGATTATAATGCCTGATAGGAATTGGATTGAGCGCAGCCCGCATGGTAGTTGGTATCAACTTTTGTGGGTGTGGAGCTTGTCCATGTATATGGGCGGCTGTGGCCTGCACCCCATTACTAAGCACAGTCATTTGGGTTTCCGCCCATATGAGGCAAAAAGCGACTAAAATATATTGTTAGATGGTGTTATCTTTTCCA
>CANRFN010000118.1 GCA_947629915.1 uncultured Oscillospiraceae bacterium
TACATGGGGTTGCCTGCTCGACACCACCCTCGAAAAACTTGTGCAAGTTGCTACCTCGCTGAATACTTACGAAAAAATTTAGAATTGCGTGCTATCCTCTGCCCAAAGGGGTGTGCAGCTATGGGCAAGACCATCTTAATCGTG
Source organism: uncultured Oscillospiraceae bacterium (assembly GCA_947629915.1). Taxonomy (GTDB): domain Bacteria; phylum Bacillota; class Clostridia; order Oscillospirales; family Oscillospiraceae; genus Enterenecus. The sequence goes on from CANRFN010000118.1 coordinate 145, forward strand.
GACGATGAGCGGGATCTGGGGATCATGCTCCGGCGGTATTTCGAGCTGAACGGATACAATGTGGTGCTGGCAGAGAGCGGCCAGGAGGGGATTCGCCTGGCCGGAAAGCAGCCGGATCTGATCCTGCTGGACATCAGCATGCCGGACATGGACGGCATCGAGGTCTGCCGGCACATCCGGGACCATGTGGCCTGTCCGATTCTGTTTCTCACCGCCCGGGTGGAGGACCGGGACAAGCTGAAGGGCTTTGCCGCCGGCGGGGACGACTACATCGTAAAACCCTTCTCCATCGATGAGCTGGGCGCCCGGGTGGAGGCCCATCTCCGCCGGGAGGAGCGCCGGAGCAATCCCCACAAGGTGCTGCTGGACGGCTCCTTCGCCATAGACTACACCGCCAGGACGGTGAGCTTCTGGGAACAGGAGATCCCCCTGAAGCCCAAGGAGTTCGACATCGTGGAGCTGCTGTCCACCTATCCGGGGCAGCTGTTCAGCAAGGAGCGGATCTTCGAGCACATCTGGGAGCCGGACAGCGAGGCGGAGCTCAGCGTGATCACGGAGCACATCAGCCGGATCCGGGCGAAGTTTGGTAAGGCGGGGTGCAAGCCCTACATCCAGACGGTATGGGGGAGCGGATACAAATGGGTAAAGTGAAGGAGTGGTACCGCAGCGTGCCCATCTGGCTGACGGTGTTTCTCTACGCGGCGGCCGCCCTGGTGGGGGCGTCTTTCCTGTCCAACCGGGTCACCGGCACGGCGTACATCAAGATGACAGGCCTCACGGTGAACTACATTCTCCGCACCCCGGTGGTGGAGAGCAAGGTGGCCGTCTCAGATGAGACCGTCTCATCGGACCAGATCCACATAGAGCAGGGGGACTTCACCAGCGCCTCCGGGCAGATCTTCTCGTCTTCCGGGGAGGGGAACGTCACCACATGGGTGGCCTCCATCAACCAGATGTCTGAGGAGGACGCCCACCGGTATGCGATCCTCCAAAAGCTCACCCGGTATGCGCCCTTTGCCATCTACTCCGGGCTGTTTCTAGCCGCCGCCCTCACGTTCTATTTCACCAAGCTGAAGCGGCCTCTGGCCCTATTGGAGACCGCCTCCGCCAAAATTGCGGACAATGAGCTGGACTTCACCTTGCAGTACGCCGGCCGGGACGAGATGGCGCAGCTCTGCGCCGCCTTTGAAAAGATGCGCTCCGCCTTGGATGAGAACAACCGGCAGATGCTCAACGTGCTAGACGAGCGGCGGCAGCTGAACGATGCCTACACCCATGACCTCCGCACTCCCATCGCGGTGCTGAAGGGGTACACGGACATGCTGGTGAAGTATCTCCCCACCGGCCAGTTGCCCCAGGAGGAGGTGGTAGACACGGTGCGCACCATGTCCTCCCAGGTGGCGCGGCTGGAGCAGTTTGTCTGCAGCATGAACGCCGCCCAGCGGCTGGCAGACCTCGCCGTCCAGCGGGAGGAGATCCCGGCGGAGGAGTACCTGAGCACCCTGCGGGAGACGGCGGACATTCTCTCAGAGAACACGGGAAAGCAGGTGGAGTGGAAGGCAGGGTCCAGTCCCGGGGACCTCTCCATAGACCCCGCCGCGGTGACCCAGGTGTTTGAGAACCTGCTGGGCAACGCCCTCCGCTTCGCAAGCTCCCGCATAACCGTCCAAGCGGAGAGAGAGGAAAGCACCTTCACCCTCCAGGTATCAGACGATGGCCCTGGATTCACGGAGAGAGAGCTTCTCACCGCCGCCCGCCCCTATTACAGTGGCCGCCAGGAAGGGGAGACGTACCACTTCGGCCTGGGCCTCCACATCTGCCGCATCCTTTGTGAAAAGCACGGCGGCACCCTCACGCTGTCCAACGGCCCCGGCGGCGGGGCATCGGTCTCAGCGACCTTCGACATGGGAGGCTCAGGATGCCTCCCGTGTCGCGAAATCGCTTAAGGCAGCGTTTCCGGCCTGCGCCCCAGAGCCCACATTGAGACGGGGAAACGTCCGAAATCCTCCTGCGGGCACAGGCGTCCCCGGAGGAAGAGATCGTTGCCGCTCTGGAATTGACGTCTCCGGACCGTGTACCTGGACTTGATCCGATGATACATACATTTGTTAAGCATCCAAAAAATACCGTCCAGCAGGTTTCCTCCTGCCGATCAGGCGGCCCATTCATTCCCCACAGAACGCCCCCGGAGTGCTTTGCCTCCGGGGGCGTTGGGCATCTTGCCTCCCATTGATTTGTGCCACCTGCCGACAGTTTTCGACCCAACCGCCATAATAATTGCGCAAATGTGGCAAAACAGGCTGCCTCGCCATTTTTCCAATCCCACCTGTTCCCAGTGAGCCGTATGATATTGCCAGCGCCCCTCGTGGATATTCCGGGGGAGCAGGGGGCATGCTGGACGATACGGCACGAAGGCGCCGATGAGGGCAGGACATCCCGGCAATCCGGCGAGTTTCGTTCCATTTTTCCACCAAATCCACCGTTAGGCCAAATCTTTTTGACAATATGTAAGAAATACTGGAAGATGTGCCATGAAAAAGCCGTTGGTCCGTCCTATAATGAGGATGAGTCAATGGGAGAAATGGGAGCGGCTTTTTCCGTTGCACGCTTTGGCGGTCTCTTACATCCCCGCCGTTTTGGAACCTCCAGCGGCGGATCTGGGATGCAGATTCCTCAAGATGCCAAGGAGAACCCTATGAAGCTCTCTTTCATCACAGATGAGGCCACCCAAAGCTTCCACGAAGCAGTCGCCTTTGCCCGGGAGAACGCCCTGCAGGGGCTGGAGCTGCGCACGGTGGAGGGCTTTCCCATAGACTTGGTTCCCCAGGACACCCTGCGGTGCTGGCGTGCCATTCTGGACAGAGAGGGGTTGTCTGTCTCCTGTCTCGCCGCCAGCTTCTGCAAGTGTCTGCCGGAGACCAGAGAGAAAGAGGGGGAGAAGCTGCTGCGCCTGTGCGATGCGGCAGACATACTGGGCACAGACCTGATACGGGGTTTTGCCTTTTTCACCCCCAGGCGCGGCGCTCTGCCGCCTCGGTGCCTGGCGGCCCTTCTCGCGCCTCACGCCGCCCTTTTGAAGCGGCGCGGCAAGCGGCTGCTGCTGGAGCCGGACCCCGCCGTGAACACTACGAATCACGCCGGTCTGGCAGCAGTCCTCGCCCTTTTGGACCCAGACGCCTTCGGCGCGGTCTACGACCCCGGCAGCGCCTTCTTTGACCCACGGCAGGAGCTGCCCTTTCCGGACGGGTATGAGGTAATCCGAGGGCACATGCACCACATCCATGTGAAGGACGCCGTGCTGGACGGAACCCTCCCCCGGTGCGTGCCCCCAGGGGAAGGCCTGGTGGGTTGGCCCCGGCTGCTGGCACAGCTGCAGCGGGACGGGTACAGCGGCTGGCTCTCCCTGGAGCCCCACTACCAGATCGGAATCCCGCCGGCCGCACGGCAGCGGCCGCTGCCAGCGGGCGCCGAGTTTCCACCGGGGAGCATCGATGCCGCCCGGGAGAGCGCGGAGGCCCTGCACACCCTGCTGCGGGATCTGGGATAAAGCCGGTTCCGGCAGGGGATCTGTCTTCCGCACCCCAGCACACTTTAGCACACTTTGCGGACCATCCGCTCTCCGGTAATTCGCTGTCTCTTCTAGCGCAAACCCATCCGGAGGACAACAGCGTTTTCAGGTTGAGAAAGGAGTATCCCATGAAACCCATTATCCTGAACTTCGGTGGTATTCTCCCGGCAAACTTTGCCGCCGGTCTCCAGGAACTGGCACCCTTACTGGACATCTGTCTGGAGGATCACGGCCGTGCGGTGACCGGCTTTTCCGCCGCCGGTCCAGAACTGCACATCCAGGACGATGCCATTCGAATCGGCTGGAAGAAGCCGGTGCACTTTTGGCGCATGCTCTCCATGCTGCCAGAGCACATCGATGATGCATCCCTGTCCTATTGCGAGCAGCCGCGGTTCGAGGTGGGCTTCATGATCGATGCCTCCCGCAACGCCGTGCCCTCCCTGGATGGCATGAAGCGGCTGCTGCGCCGGATGGCGCTGATGGGCATGGATGCGGCCATGCTGTACACGGAGGACACCTATGAGGTGCCGGGATACCCCTATTTTGGCTATATGCGGGGAAGATATACCCAGGCCGAGCTGAAGGAACTGGACGACTACGCAGACCTCTTCGGCATTGAGCTGATTCCCTTCATCCAGACCCTGGCCCACCTGAATCGGGCGCTGCACTGGCCCGCCATGCACCGCTTTCTGGACATCGATGAGGTGCTGCTCTGCGATGACGATGCCACTTTGGAGTTGATCCGGGCCATGCTCCAGGCGGCCAGCGCCCCGTTCCGCTCCAAGCGGATTCACATCGGCATGGACGAGGCAGACGGCATCGGGCTGGGCGTTCACCTGGAGCGCCACGGCTACGAGCCGCCCCATGAGATTCTCAAGCGCCACCTGGCAAAGGTGCGGGATCTGGCGGTGGGGATGGGGCTGCAGCCCATGATGTGGGCGGACATGTTCTTTTCCCCCAACGGCGGCTATTACAACAGCGGCGACCCCACCCCGGAGGCCATCGCCAGCGTGGCCCCGGGCGTGGGGATGGTGTACTGGGATTACTACCACGAAGAGCAGAGCTTCTACGCGGAGATGATCCGCAGACACAAGCTGCTGGGCAATCCCACCTATTTTGCCGGCGGCATCTGGACCTGGTGCGGTCCGGCCCCGGACTACCGCAAGACGGTGGCCGCCTCCACCGCAGGCCTGGCCGCCGCCCAGGAGGCGGGGCTGCCGTTCTGCGTGGCCTGCGCCTGGGGAGATGACGGGGCTGAGACAAACATGATGGCGGCGCTGGCGGGGATTCAGCTCTACGCCGAGTACGCCTACACCGGCGGGTACAACGAGGAGTGGCTCGCCAAACGGTTCCAGGCCTGCTGCGATGCCGACCTCAACCGCTTCTTTGGCCTGACCCGTTTCAACCACCCGCCGGGCATGCGGTTTTCCCCCAACAGCGCCGGCAACGCCGCCAAGTTCCTGCTGTACCAGGATCCCATGATCCAGCTCTTCGCCGCAGACACCGCAGGGCTGGAGCTGTCTGCCCACTATGAGGCGTTGGCGGCAGAGTACGCCGGATACGCCGCAGAGGGCGGACCCTACGTACACCTGATGGAGTTCTACGCCCAGTTGGGGCGGGTACTGTCCGTAAAGTGCCGCTGGTATGAGGACATCCGGGCCGTGGTGCGCAGCGGAATCCGGGACGAAGGGCGTCTGCTGGCCGAGCAGCTTTTACAGGCTGCCGATGAAGTGGAAGTGCTCCGCCTGATCTGGAGAGACCTCTGGTCCATCACCAACAAGCCCTTCGGCTTTGAGATCATTGACGGCAGACTGGGCGCCGTGCGGGCACGAATGCAGACCGCCAGCGACCGCATGTACGCCTGGGCAGACGGCGACCCGGAGGAGACCCTTCCGGAGCTGCTGGAAGAGGTACTGCCCTTTACCATGGGGCCGGACGGCACCCTCCGGGGCTACTGCAGCATCAGTGAAATCGTGTCTGCCGGCAGGATCAGCGGATAGGAAATCAATACTCGTCTGGGAGAGACAAGGACGATTTAGGCAAGGGGAATGGGACGTACAGGAGAACCTGTACAGGAAGGAAATGAGGGGATCTTATGCACAAGATCGTATACCTGCCGCTGGACGAGCGGCCAAGCAACTGGAAATTCCCCGCAACACTGTTTGAGTGTGATACCATGCACATCGTGACTCCCAAGCGGTTGGGAGACAAACGGCATGGGGCAGACTGGGCAGACATCCGGGCCTTTCTCGTAGATGCGTGCGCCGATGCGGAGGGCCTGGTGCTCTCCCTGGACATGCTTTTGTACGGCGGACTGATTCCGTCCAGGATTCACGATAGCAGCAAAGAGGAGCTGCTGCAGCGGCTGGATCTGCTGAAGGTCCTGCGGGAGGAAAACCCGGACCTGCTGATCTATGGGTTCCAGCACATTCTCCGCTGCCATGTGGGCGGGGACCCGGCAGAGGAGCCGGACTACTGGAGCACCTGGGGGGAGGCCATCTACCGCCTGGGAGTGGCCCGCCACCGCTATATCCGGGGAGACCAGTCTGCCAAAGATGACGCCATGGAAGTGGAGAGCACCATCCCGGACGATGTCCTGGAGGATTTTCTGTTCCGCAGGACCACAAACCACCAGCTGAACATCGAGGTGCTGAACGCGGTGCACCGGGGCGTGATAGACTTTCTGCTGATTCCCCAGGACGATGCGGCTCCGCTGGGGTACACCGCACTGGACCAGTCCAAACTCCGCATGGTGATCCGAGAGAAAAGCCTCCAGGGCCAGGTGATGTGCTATCCCAGCCGGGATGAGGCCGGCCTGACGCTGCTGGCCCGGATGCGCAACTGCCTGGAGAAGCGCAATCCCGCGGTGTTCATCCTGTATGCCGCCATCGAGGCGCCCACCTCCGTGCCGATGCAGGAGGACCGGCCCATGGGGGAGACCGTGCGCTACCAGGTGCTGGCCTCCGGCTGCCACATGAGCAGCGATGCGGAGCACGCGGACTTCGCCCTGGCGGTGAGCGCCCCCGGCCGCAACATGACCCACGCCGCCGTGCAGCCCCGGCTGGATCCGGACTACGATGTGGGCAGGGGACTGACCCCCTTTTTCGTGGACATCTGCCACCTGATGGACCAGAACAAGCCGGTGTCCATCTGCGACAACGCCTATCTGAACGGGGGAGACCTGGAACTGCTGGACATGCTGGACGTCTCCGAGCGGCTGATGGAGGTGGCCGGATATGCCGGCTGCAGCACCTCCGCCAGCACCATGGGCAACGCCATCGCCCAGGGCGTGCAGTACCTCTACGACCGCGAGCACCGCAAGCACCGGAACTGCCTGGTGCGCCGCTACGTGCTGGACTGCGGCTACGGCAGCATCGTCCGCTGGGCCACGGTGCGGGATGACCTGCCCAGAATGGGGCTGAACTACTTCGACACCGGCGAGGCCAACGACATCGTGGCCCGCTGCGTGGAGCGCCGTCTCAACGCGTTTGTGCAGGACTACATGCCATCCATCGCAGGCCACATGCAGATCAAGGATGTCCGGCTGCCGTGGAAGCGGATGGAGGATCTGGACCTGGAGGTAGCCTATACATAAACAGATAAACAATATCAACACTGTCTGCAGGGGTGAGACTCTGCCAGCCAGGCTGCCAATAGCGCGTTGGCCTCCCCGAGGCCAACGCGCTATTTCCAGCTAATTTCCAGTTCTCCGCAAATTCCTAGGAAAATTTTGCATTTTCCACAGAAAGGGGATTGCTTTTTCCAAGTTTGGGTAGTACAATGTGGTGTATCCGGGGCAGTGTCCCTGCCTGCAGTATTGACCAGACTGCTGCGAGTCCCATGGTCGCTTCATCCCCTTTGGTTTGAGTAGAGGACCGGTATCGTGTTTTGTCTGTGTGCTTGGTTTTTTGTGTTGTGTTTGTGTGCTTGTTGGAAAAGGGGGGAATCGTTGTGCCAGATCGTTCAATCCCAGAATATCCCCTGGTAATGGTGTGCAGGAATCCGCAGGTCCTGCCGGCGCCGCTGCCAGATGGCTACACCTATGAGTTCTATAAACCTGGTCTGGAAGATGCCTGGTGCCAGATCCAGCGCAGCGTGCGGGACTTCACCGACCCGGACCAGGCACGGGAGCTGTTTCGCACCGAGTTCGGAAACGAGACGGACCTGCTCTCCAAGCGTCTGCTCTTTGTCTGCGACCGCCGCCACAGAGCCATCGCCTCAGGGGCGCTGTGGCACAAAAACGGGTACAACCGGCTCCACATGGTGGCGGTGGTCCCGGGGATGCACCATCGCGGCATTGGAATGGCCCTGGTGAGCAAGCTCATGTCCATCTACTATGAGGAACAGTGCGAGGGGCCCATCTACCTCACCACCGATACCAGAGGGTATCGGGCCGTCAACATCTTCCGAAAGTGCGGCTTCCAGCCAGATCCCGGCAACGGCCTTGTGGACAAGCCGTTGGATCGGGAGGCGTATGTGAAAGCCTGGCGCATCGTAGACAACAAGGTCAAGGACTACGAGAAGCGGCGCAAGCGCAATGAACCCGACACGGTAACCGGCACCGCCGGCGCCATGGAGGTGGACTCCGGCTTCAACAAGACCAAAATGTGCAAGCTCTCCACCCTGACCAAGCCCGGCCAGGCGGTGAGCGCGTTCCACTACCACCAATACTCCCAGATCTGGTATGTGACCCAGGGCATCTGCATCCACAAGGTGGAGGGCCAGACCTATACCATGCAGGTGGGAGACGCCTTTTTCATCCCGCCGAAGGTGGCCCACTCCACGGAGCTGACGGAAGAGGACAGCAATATCATCTGCTGCGAGTTCGATCTGGAGAGCGTGCTGCAGCACAACGTGGTTCCCTACGACAAGATCAAGGAGATCACCGGCAATATCTCCTTCTCCATGCTGTTCCAGAAAGAGCTCTTCAGCACCCGGCCCCAGTTCTCCTTCACCAAGGAGGGGCAGAAGCAGATGGAGCGGCTGATGAACACCATGCTGGAGGAGTACAACCGAGGGGATCAATACTACGAGGACTTCCTGCAGCTGCAGATCCTCCAGCTGCTGCTGATCATCGCCCGGGAAATGCAAAAGCCGTCCCCGGACAACGGCGGCAAGTCCAGTCTGGTCTTCGACAAGTACCGGGAGATGGTGGCGGGGGCCGTGGCCTATATCGATGTGAATTTTGACAAGCCCCTGACCCTGGACGGGATGTGCCGGATCTCCATGGTCTCCAAGACCTATTTCTGCTATATCTTTAAGATCCTCACGGGGAAGACCTTTGTGGAATACCTGATGGAGAAGCGGATCGACCGCTCCATGACCCTCCTTCGGGAAACAGATGATTCCATCATTGAGATCGGACATGCTGTGGGGTTCCACGAGCCCACCCATTTCTCCCGCACCTTCAAGAAGCTGCGGGGCATCTCTCCCCGGGAGTTCCGCAACAACGCCATCATGAATCCGCAGGAGTGAAGCGGACCGGTTTCTGTTTGGAAACCGGTCTCGTTTTTTTGGCAAGCTGCAGATCAAACCTTCTCAGCCGGCGCCGTTTCCATGTGCTCCTGGGCATACTTGCACCAGGCTGTGAGGGGGCACTGGTCGCACTTGGCCTTCCGGGCGGTACACACCGCTCTCCCGTGGAGCACCATCCGGTGGCAGAAGTTGTTGGACTCCTCCGGGGGCAGCACCGCCCGCAGCTGGGTCTCCACCTTGCCGGGGTCCTCCGTGCCGTCTGTGAGGCCCAGTCTGCCGGTGATGCGGATGCAGTGGGTGTCCGCCACCACAACCCCGGGGGTACCGTACACATCTCCCAGAATGAGATTGGCTGTCTTCCGGCCCACACCGGGCAGGCGGAGCAGCTCCTCCATGGTGTTGGGCACCTTGCCGCCAAACTCCTCCAGCAGCATCTTGGCGCTGCCCACGATGTCCCGGCTCTTGCCCCGGAAAAAGCCGCAGGAGTGGATGTACTTGCCCACCTCTTCCGGGTCCGCTGCGGCGAATGCCTCCAGGGTGGGGAAGCGCTCATAGAGGGCGGGGGTGACCTGATTTACCCGCTCATCGGTGCACTGGGCGGACAGGCGTACGGCAAAGAGCAGTTCATAGTCTTTCTCATATTGCAGGGAACAGAGGGAGTCTGGATAGAGCTCCTTCAGCGCCGCCACAATGGCTTGGACATTTGGGTTCATTCTGTTCGCCGGACCGGCCGGCTCTCTCCCTTCCAGGGGCGCTCTCTACAGCAGAGGCCCAGAATACAGGGCAAGAGTACCACAAAACCAGGAGAAAAGCCATATGCTTTTTACTTCGCGTGCTCTTGTACTTTTTCCAACGTTCCTGTATAATGACGCCCATCAATCCAGAAAGGATGTTTCCCACCTATGATCCAGGAATCCATGAACCTCCTGCAGCAGTTGGACCCCGAAGTGGGCACAGCCATTGCGGCTGAATTCCACCGCCAGCAGGACAACATTGAACTCATCGCCTCGGAGAACGTGGTCTCCGAAGCCGTACTGGCTGCAGCAGGCAGTGTGCTCACCAACAAGTATGCCGAGGGCTATCCGGGCAAGCGCTACTACGGCGGCTGCCAGTGCGTGGATCAGGTAGAACAACTGGCCATTGATCGGGCCTGCCGGCTCTTTGGCGCCCAGTTCGCCAATGTCCAGCCCCACTCCGGCGCCCAGGCCAACTACGCGGTCTACATGGCCCTCTGCCAGCCGGGCGACACCGTTCTCGGCATGAACCTGGACCACGGGGGACACCTCACCCACGGCAGCCCGGTGAACTACTCCGGCAAGTACTTCAACATGGTCTCCTACGGCGTGGATGAGAACACCGGCCGCATCGACTATGACGCCCTGGCCGAGACCGCCCGGGCCTGCAAGCCCAAGATGATCATCGCCGGCGCCTCCGCATACCCCCGCATCATCGACTTCAAGCGCTTCCGGGAGATCGCAGACGAGGTCGGCGCATACCTGTGGGTGGACATGGCCCACATCGCAGGCCTGGTGGCCACCGGTCTCCATCCGTCTCCCGTGCCCTATGCCCACGTCACCTCCACCACCACCCACAAGACCCTGCGGGGTCCCCGGGGCGGCATGCTGCTCACCAACGACCCGGACCTGGCCAAGAAGCTGAACTCCGCCATCTTCCCGGGCTCTCAGGGCGGACCCCTCATGCACATCATCGCCGCCAAGGCCGTGGCCCTGGGCGAGGCCCTCAAGCCCTCCTTTAAAGAGTATCAGACCCAGGTGGTGAAGAACGCCGCCGCCCTGGCAAACGGCCTCACCAAGAGGGGCATGAAGCTGGTCTCCGGCGGCACGGACAACCATCTGGCCCTCATCGATCTGCGGGACATGGGAGCCCTCACCGGCAAGGAGCTGGAGCGCCGCCTGGACGCCGTGCGCATCACCGCCAACAAGAACAAGGTCCCCGGCGATCCCCGCTCCCCCTTCCAGACCAGCGGCCTGCGGGTGGGCAGCCCCGCCGTCACCAGCCGGGGCTTCCAGGAGGAGGACATGGACCAGACCGCCCAGTACATCGCCTGGGCCGCCACAGACTTTGAGGCCCACGCCCAGGAGATCCTGGAGGGCGTGCAGGCCCTCACCTCCAAGTATCCCCTCTATCGCTGAGCGATAGCGCCCCGAAATAGAGCAGAAAGAAGGCGGTAGCCGTGAATCAGCCCCTGGCGGACCGGATCCGCCCGCAAACGTTAGACGAAGTCCTGGGACAGCGGCATATTCTGGGCAAAGACGGCCTGCTGCGGCGGGTCATCGAGAGCGGCCGCATCCCCAACATGGTCTTCTACGGCCCCTCCGGCACGGGAAAGACCACCGTTGCCAACATCATCGCCAACCGGTCCGGCAGAACCCTGCGCCGGCTCAACGCCACCACGGCGTCTCTCGCCGACATCCGGGACGTGATGGACGAGGTGGGAACCCTCCTGGCCCCCAACGGGATCCTGCTCTATCTGGACGAGATTCAGTACTTCAACAAGAAACAGCAGCAGTCTCTGCTGGAGTTCATCGAGAACGGCAAGATCACCCTCATCGCCGCCACCACGGAGAACCCCTATTTTACCATCTTCAACGCCATTCTCAGCCGGTCCACCGTCTTCGAGTTCAAGATGCTGGCGGCAGAGGACGTTCTCCCGGCCATTGACCGCGCCTTTGGCATTCTCAGCCGGGAGATGGGCGTAGAGGTGGAGACAGAGCCCGGGGTACGGGAGCATCTGGCCTCCTCCTGCGGCGGGGACGTGCGCAAAGCCCTCAACGCGGTGGAGCTGCTGATGAGCGCCAGCCGCATCTACGATGGCGTGCTCCGCATCACCATGGCAGACACCGGCATGGTGGCCCAGCGCTCCGCCATGCGCTACGACCGGGACGGCGATGACCACTTCGACATCGCCTCGGCCCTGATGAAATCCCTGCGGGGATCAGACCCGGATGCGGCACTGCACTATCTGGCCCGGCTATTGGAGGCAGGGGATATGCTCACCGCCATCCGTCGGATTCTCTGCTCCGCCAGCGAGGACATCGGCATGGCCTATCCCCAGGCGGCGCAGATCGTAAAGGCATGCGTGGACAGCGCCCTGCAGCTGGGCCTTCCGGAAGCCAGACTGCCCCTGGCCCAGGCGGTGATTCTGCTGGCCACCTCACCCAAGTCCAACAGCGTGGTCTGCGCCATCGATGCCGCCATCGCCGATGTGCGCTCCGGCAAAACCGGGGACTACCCCCGGCACCTGCAGAACGTCCACGCGGACGGCACCGGCTTTGAGCGGGAACAGGGCTATCTCTATCCCCACGATTTCCCGGACCACTGGGTACAGCAGCAGTATCTGCCGGACGCCATCGCAGACCACAAGTACTACGAGTACGGTCCCAACAAGAATGAACAGGCTGCCGCTGCCTATTGGGCGCGGATCAAGAACCGCTGAGGAGGAAATTGGTATGCCCATGGACATTCGGGTAGGGGACATCCTGGAACTGAAAAAAGGACACCCCTGCGGCAGCAAAGAGTGGCAGGTGCTGCGGGTGGGTATGGACTTCAAGCTTCGCTGCACCGGCTGCGGACACGAGGTCATGACACCCCGGAGCAAGGCAGAGAAATCCATCCGCAAGGTAAAACGGGAAGGCGAATACGTATGAAAGAGTATTGGAGCAGCCGGATCCGGGATGCCGTCCCGTATGTCCCGGGAGAGCAGCCCAAAGACCGGGTCTTCATCAAGCTGAACACCAACGAAAACCCCTACGGCCCCTCCCCGGAGGCGTCCAAGGCCATCGCTGCGGCGGCAGGGGATACCCTCCGGCTCTATCCAGACCCCCAGTGCACAGATCTGCGGGCCGCCATAGCGGAGCGGTATGGACTGCATCCCTCCCAGGTGTTCTGCTCCAACGGCTCCGATGAGGCGCTGGCCTTTTCTTTCCAGGCCTTTTTCGACCCCGAGCGAGAGATCGTCTTTCCCCGCATCACATACAGCTTCTATCCGGTGTACACCAGCTACTTCGGCCTGAAGTGCCGCGAGGTGCCCATGAACCCGGACTTCACCATCCCCATGGAGGCCCTCTGCGGCGACAACGGCGGGGTGGTGCTGGCCAACCCCAATGCCCCCACCGGCATCGCCGTGTCCCGGGACGCCGTGGAGCAGCTGGTCCAGGCCAATCCCCAGGCGGTGGTGATCGTGGACGAGGCCTATGTGGACTTCGGCGCGGAGTCTGCCGTGTCCCTCATTGACCGCTATCCCAATCTGCTGGTGATCCAGACCTCCTCCAAATCCCGGGCCCTGGCCGGCCTGCGGGTGGGCTGGGCACTGGGCCATGAAAATCTCATCTCTGCCCTCTGCTGTGTCCGGGACTCCATCAACTCCTATCCGGTAGACCGGCTGGCGCAGATCGGCGCCGCCGCCGCCGTGCGGGACAACGCCTGGTTTGACAAGACCCGCCACGCCGTGATGGACACCCGGGAGAAGACCGCAGCCGCCCTCCAGGAGCGCGGCTTTACGGTACTGCCCTCCAAGGCCAACTTTCTCTTTGCCTCCCACCCGGACCGCAGCGGAAAAGAACTGCTGGACGGCCTTCGGGAGCGGGGGATTCTGGTGCGCTGGTGGAAGGACCCGCTCATCTGCAACTGGCTCCGGATCACCATCGGCACCCCCCAGGAGATGGAGAGCCTGCTGACCGCCCTGGACGCCATCCTGGGCTAACCTTATATTCGTATCGCCGTCTGCCTTCGGGCAGGCGGCTTTTTTCTTGTCCTCGCCCCCTTCCGACCGTTTTCCCTGCCTGTCCCGGCTATAATGCGGCCCAAAGGAGGGACAGCCTGTGACCGTGGTATATGTGGACTTGCTGCTCATGCTGAACTTTATCGCCAACTACCTGCTTCTTCTGGCCGCCGCCCGGATGGCTGGGATTCGCCTGCGCCGGGGAAGATATGCATTGGCGGCGCTATTGGGGGCCGGGTATGCGGCGATGGTGTTTCTCCCCGGCGCCGGGTGGCTGGGCGGATGGTTCTGCCGGGTGGCCGTGGGGACGGGGATGTGTCTCACCGCCTACGGAAAGGAGAAACACATCTTGAGGCCTACGGTTATGTTTTTTGGCGCCTCTGCGGCTCTGGCCGGGGCAGTGATGGCCCTGGAGAGTCTGGGCGGCGTCTCCCTGACATTGGAGCGGGGCTTTTTCTACTCCAGCCTGGACATCCGCCTGCTGCTGGTGGTGTTTGTGGCCTGCTACTTTGTGCTCTCGCTCTTCTTCCGCCGGATCGGCATGCGCATCCCCGGGCGGAAAGTGTACTTACGCATCCAGCTCTGTGGCAAGGAGATTCCCATTACAGCCATTGTGGACACTGGACATACTCTCACAGACCCCGCCACCAACCGGCCGGTTGTGGTGGTGTCCTGGGACCAGGCGGCGGACGTGCTCCCGGACTGGGTGGATCCCTACGATCCCATCGGCTCCCTGCAGGAGGGGCACCGCCTGGGCACCCACACCATCGCCCGGCTCATCCCATACCGCTGCGTGGGGGTGGACTGCGGCATGCTGCTGGCCCTGCGGGCAGACGCCGTCTCGGCGGACGGCATGAAATTGGGCAAGCTTTTAGTGGCCCTGTCTCCCACGCCTGTGGACGATGGGACGGGGTGTCATGCGCTGATCGGAGGGATTTGAACCATGTTGCTGGCGCAAACCTGGATCGGGCTTTGCAAATTGATGGCCCGGTTGGGGATCTACATACCTGGGACAATACACTATATCGGCGGCAGCGATGTGCTGCCGGCACCGCTGAGTCGGGAAGAAGAGAGCCTGCAGCTGCAGCAGTTGCGGGATCCGGAGACCAGAGAGTTGGCTCGCAGTGTCCTCATCGAGCACAACCTCCGCCTGGTGGTCTACATCGCCCGCCGCTTTGAGAACTCTGGAGTGGGCCTGGAGGATCTCACCTCCATCGGCACCATCGGCCTCATCAAGGCGGTGGAGACCTATCAGCCAGAGAAGAAAATCAAACTGGCCACATATGCCTCCCGCTGTGTGGAGAACGAGATCCTCATGTACCTTCGGAAGAACTCTGCCCGCAAGGCGGAGGTCTCTCTGGACGAGCCTCTGAACACAGACTGGGACGGCAACGAACTACTTCTCTCCGATGTGCTGGGCACCGAGGAAGACGTGGTGGAGAAGCCCTTTCAGGATGACGTGGACCGCAATCTGCTGTTGGACGCCGTACAGCGACTCAACGACCGAGAGCAGAGCATTGTGACCATGCGATTCGGCCTGGATGGCAAGCGGGAGCGTACCCAAAAGGAGGTGGCAGACGCCCTCGGCATCTCTCAGTCCTATATCTCCCGACTGGAGAAACGCATCATAAAGCGGCTGAAAAAGGACATCCTCCGTATGTACTAAGCGCCGAGGGAAGCGAGAAATCCATCGAAAAGCGTCTCACGATAAAAAATATACCCCCTTTGCCGGCTGTATGAAAGCAGTTCCAGCGGAAATACTGTCTTGCAGATTCCGTCTGTGAGGTGTATCCGATGCAAGGCAAAGTGGAGATATGCGGCGTAAATACGTCCAAGCTTAAGGTGTTGAAAAGTGAGGAGAGCATGGCTCTGCTGAAGCGGGCGAGAGCCGGAGACATGGAGGCCAGGGATGAGCTGATCTCGGGCAATCTGCGGCTGGTGCTCTCTGTGATTCAAAAGTTTGCCGGCCGCGGAGAAAACGCAGATGACCTCTTTCAGGTGGGGTGCATCGGCCTCATCAAAGCGATAGACAACTTCAACGTGGATCTGGACGTGAAGTTCTCCACATACGGCGTGCCCATGATCGTGGGGGAGATCCGGCGGTATCTGCGGGACAACAGCACCATCCGCGTCTCCCGCTCTGTTCGTGATACCGCGTACAAAGTCCTTCAGGTGAAGGAGAAGTTCATCAACGAGAACCAGCGGGAGCCCACCATTGAGGAGATCGCCAAGATCCTGGAGATCAGCAGGGAGGACGTGGTGCTGGCGCTGGACGCGGTAGTGGACCCCATCTCCCTCTTCGAGCCCATCTATTCCGATGGTACTGACACCGTCTGCGTGATGGACCAGGTAAAAGATCGAAAGAACAATGATGAGGTTTGGCTGGACCGCATCGCCCTGGAAGATGCCATGAAGAAGCTGAACGAGCGAGAGCAGCGGATCCTTGCACTGCGCTTCTTCCAGGGAAAAACCCAGATGGAGGTCTCAGCAGAAGTGGGAATCTCCCAAGCACAGGTCTCCCGCCTGGAGAAGAGTGCACTGAACCGTATCCGGAGGGAACTCTGAGCAACTTCGGCAAAGTGCCGCTTGCATAAGAACAAGAACGCTCCTGAGAGCTGTCTCATGACATCTCTCAGGAGCGTCTTTCCAGGGCAGAACAGGTCTCTTTCTGACTGCGAAAGCCGGTTTGGCTGGTCGCTTCCAGGAATGGGGGTGAGGGAGGTGTCGCCTACGACCGACACCTCCCTTCAACCTGAAAAAAAGTGATTGATTCTGGCTTTTGGACATGCTATTGTATGGTAATCGGTTAGGGCGCAGGACAAGCGCATGCAGTTGGGATACAAGCTTGTCTCACCCTAACGCCATCTGAACAAACATCGGGGAGGAGTTTTCATGAAGAGATTGGTGTCTGTCTTGTTGGCGGTCTGTCTCGTCTGCACCATGCTGTGCATCCCGGCAGGGGCAATCGTGGATGACCACACGCCGCCTGTGGTGACGGGGGTGTATATGAACAGCCCGGGAGCTACTGTAACTGTTGGAGATACGCTTCACTTCTCTGTTGCTACAGAAGATGAATCCGGACTATATAGTACCACGCTTTACTTTTCTTTTGT
>CANRFN010000119.1 GCA_947629915.1 uncultured Oscillospiraceae bacterium
GCGCAGGATGCGGGACGTTCTGCCTTTGATAAGCTTTACAGCTTTGTGAATTCCAAACTGTGGGTCTACTTCCATAAGCAAATGCACATGGTCAGGCATGATTTCCATCTCAATGATGTCGATGCGATTTTCCTCACACACTTCACGAATAAGCTCTTTGAGCCTCACATCAACACCGTTGACCAAGACCTTACGGCGGTATTTTGGGCACCAAACCACATGATACTTGCAAGAATAGACTACGTTTCGATTGCTTTTGTATTCCATGCCATGTATTATACGGCATTCAGGAATATATTACAAGTGTTTCAAGGAAAATATTTTTCGCGCCTTATATCCCCATGCCTGAAGGCAGGGGCTTTACGGCGCTCTTGGTAAAGAAGATCATGCGGTCCGGCTCATAGTGGATCGCGGAGATGTTGCGCACCTGCGGTCTCCCGTGCCGGTCCACGGTGGCAAAGGCCAGCACCCCTACATACTGCAGCTTCTTCAGGCAAGTCTGTACGTCCATACTATCCCTCCGCCTCTGGCACTGTGTTGAAGAAGCAGGTCTCAGAAAGGGGCTTTCTGCGCCCGCTCAGCTTGGGATTGGGCCGGAAATCCTCTGCCGGATAGCCGATGTAGAGCATGCACACCGGCTGCCATGTGTCCGGAAGATGGAGCAGTTCCCGGGCCTTGGGCTCGTCAAAGTAGCTGATCCATACGGTACCCAGATCCAGGCTCGCCGCCTCCAGCATCATGTGGGTCGCCACAATCGTGGCATCGGTTGCCCCGCTGCTCTGTCCGCTCTGGGGGTGGGTCCAGCAGGCGGTAGTGTCCCTACTGGGGGAATCCCTGAAGCCCATTCTGGACGCCATGAAGGCGTGGGGAGAGGCCTACATGGCGGCAAGGCAGTAGAATCCAGCAGCAGTAATCTGTGAAGAGAGCCGGCGGTTCCGCGCACCGCCGGCTCTCCCTGTATATCGTACAATCTCTACCCGTACAGCCCCAGCTCCGGACAGAACCGGGCGATGGCCTTTGCCACGCCATCCGCCTCATTGGTGTCTGTGATGTAGTCTGCCGCCGCCTGCAGCATGGGGTCCGCGTTGGCCATAGCCACGCCAACCCCGGCGGCGGCTATCATGGAGAGGTCGTTGCTGCTGTCTCCGAAGGCCATGGTCTCGGAGATGTCCAGGCCCAGGTAGCGGCAGAGGAAGTGCAGCGCCTCCCCCTTGTTGGCGTGCTTGGCATTGATCTCGATGTTGTTCACGATGGAACTGGACACCACCATGTCCGGGAACAGCCCCGGCAGCTCCCGCAGCGCCTCAGCCCGCCGGTCCATGTCCGCAAAGAACATCTGCAGCTTCTGGATGTGGTCTCCCTCCGCCACCAGCTTCTTGAAGTCCGGGACCGGCTTGCGGAGATCCTTCACCATCTGGTTGGTCACAGGATCTGAGATGAAGTCATCGATATGGGCGTACATCTGCTCCCCCATGTACCCCCAGCCGTTGATAAAGCAATCGTATATGACAGGATAGCGGTCCAGCACCTCGTAGACCTTCAGTGCCTCGGCCGGGGCGATCTCCTCCCGGCAGAGCACCTTGTCCCCCGCCACATCCACAATCTGGGCACCGTTCACCGCCACCACGTAGCGGACAAAGGGCAGTTCCTTGGCGGCTTTCGGCAAGCCAGCTACGATGCGGCCGGTGCTGATCACGATGTGGATCCCCGCCTCCGCGGCCTTTTGCAGCGCTGTATAATTCCCGGGAGAGACGGTCTTCTTCCCGGTGAGCAGCGTGCCGTCCAGGTCCAGCAGGATCATTCGTATGGCCATGGCATTCCATCCCCTGTCTTGTGTTCTCTTCGGGGAGCAGTGTATCATTTGAGGGGAGGATCGTCAACCGAAAGAAAGCGAGGCATTTCAGCAGGCCAGCCGGCATCCGCCCATCACGGCCCGTTCACAAAGGTGCGCTATCCTTTTTCAAAAAGAACGCTCACCCCGTGTAAGTTTTGGCGCGAAAACCGTAGATACCAAGTGAAACCGGAGAGGAGGCGGAGCCATTGCTGGAAGACGAGAGAATCATCGACCTGTTCTTTGCCCGGTCCGAGCAGGCGATCCAGGCGTTGGATCAAAAATACGGCAAAGTGTGCCACAGGCTCTCATACAACATCTTGAACAGTCCGGAAGACGCAGAGGAATGTGTCAGCGAGGCCTATCTGGGGGTCTGGAATGCCATTCCCCCGGCGAGGCCCAACCCCCTGCAGGCGTACATCTGCAAAATCGTCCGAAACATCTCTTTGAAGTGCTGGGAGCACAAGGCTGCGGCCAAGCGGAACAGCGTCTTTGACGTTGCCATGCAGGAGCTCGAGGACACCCTGTCCGCCCCGGACACGGTGGAGTCGGAACTGGAGGCCCGGGAGCTGGCCCGCATCATCGAGGACTTCCTGGAGGCCCAGACCAAGGAGAACCGGGTCATCTTCATGCGCCGGTATGCGTACATGGATTCCTATACAGACATCGCCGCCCGGGTGAGCCTTACAGAGAACAATGTGGCCGTCCGGCTGAACCGTATCCGCCGGAAGATGAAACAGTACTTACTGGAAAGAGGGATATCTGTATGAACAAGGTAAAATTTGCCGCAGCGATGAGCCTGGTGGACGATCAATACTACGAGGAGGCCGCAGCCTATCAGCGCAAGAGGCGCATCCCGGTGTGGGTCCGATGGGGAGCGCTGGCGGCCTGTCTGTGCCTGGTGGTAGCGGGAGCACTTGCACTGCCCCATCTCATCCAGCCAAACGGAGCCGAGGGAGGCGGTCCTTCCAATGCCGGCGGCCTGTGGGGGAACGGCACTGAAACGATAGGGCCTGCCCACCGGGAGGACTTCTCCCCGGAGATGTCTCAGGAAGCCGTCTCTCTCTTTCAAGATATCCCCGGGGTGCTGAAGGTCTATCAAACCACGGTGGACAGCTGGTTTCTTTCCGATTCCCTCACGGACTACAGTCAGGCGCTCACGGGCAAGGCGGTCTATATCGTCCCCAACTACTCTGAAGGTATAGACCGTCCCCCAACCGGTCCATTGAGCTATGCCGTCTATGTCACAGGGGAGGACGGTACGCTCACCTGGGGCGGGGGCGTCTCACTGCCGGAGGAGCACAGCGTGCCCTATGCGCTCATCGGCCTCACAGACGACATCATTTTAAAGGACCTCTCCGGCATAGACTACGAAGACTACATCATCACCCAATCTACGCGGCTCTACACCGTCATCGTATGGGCACGCTGTGCAGACGGGGAAGATCGCTTTGTCTCCTATTCCAGCAGGCCGGAGTTTTTGGGCTTAGTAGATCACGTAGTGTACACCCTGGAGGAGCTGCAGCAGAGGCTTTCCAACTCCTCCGTTGGGCAAAGTCTCACGGATTCCGGTGATACCGATGGATCAATCGGGAAACAGCCGTCTCTAGGACCTTCACTGGATTTCTCCCTCAGTCTGAAAGGCACTCCAGGAAGTCGAAGTCCGCGCACTTCCGGCGGAACATCTGGTCCACACAGAAGATGCCCGCCATGGTCCCGGTGAACTCCCCAAAGGGGCGGTACGGCCTCTTCCGGTCCAGCCTGTGCTGACGGACGATCCGCCGCGCCGCCGTAACAGGATCGCTTCCCACGCAGCACGGACCCGCGATATACGTGCTCTCCCCATCGCTCACAATCCCGTAGGCCACGTCCTCGCCTTCCAGCCACGGGACAGGATAGTCCGCACGCTTTCACCCGAGGAGCTGCCGGAGCAGGGTTCCGTCCGAGGAGAGCAGGTCCTCCTGCTCTCCGTTGTCTAGAAAGGTTCGGCGCAACGAGCCATCTCGGTCGTAGAGGCGAAAGGAAACGTGGACAAATTGCATCAGCCGCATGCAGAGGCTTTCCGTATTCAGCACAGGGATCCCTCCTCAACAAGACAGAGGACGTCTGTCTCGGACAGATGATGATACCGTATGGCCGTGGGAAAAGCAATTGGACTTTTTGCATCTCTTCTCCCTGTCCAGACCTTCAACGATCCGCAGACGCAATCAGCGCCTCCCGGCTTGGTGCCGGGAGGCGCTTTTGCATAGACTCACTTGTGCTGTTGGACCAGCCAGGTCCAGAGGGACAGATCTCCGTCCGTGCAGGCACCTTGGAAGAAGTACTCCTCCGGCTGCAGGGCGCTGCCCTCCGGGAACACGGTCTGGTGGACGTTCTCGGCCCCCAAAGAGACCAGGCGTGCCGCCGTGTCTGCGGAGTAGCTGGCGATGGGGGAATCCGCCGCCCAGACGAACCAGATGGGCAGGTTCAGGATGGCATTGAGCTTGGCATCGGTACAGCCGGAGCCCGGGACCTCCGGGGTGGGCTCGAAGGGATACTGCTCCGAGACGGGGAAGGCCGCGGCAAAGGTGTCCGGGTACTCCAACACCATGTTGAGGGCCATGTACCCACCGGCGCCGGTGCCGCCGATGAGGATTCTGTCCGGGTCGATGGCGGGATTGGCCTGGATGGTGGCGTCAATCAGTTCCATGAGGGCATCGGTGTGCCAGGTCCGCACCCCGGGGTTGGGCGCCTCGTAGTCTGTCTCCGAGGCAGAGGTCCAGTAGAGATTGGTCTGGGGGATCAGCACATAGGCACCGCCCGTGGTGGACTGGAAGGGATCGGCGCAGAGGGCCGGCACTCGGTTGGCCAGGAGGATATTGGTGGGGTCGGTGCCCCGCTCCGCGCTGTCTGAGAGCCAGATCACGAGGGGATGTTTGGCCCCATCTGCGCCGTTGACGGGGGCATAGGACGCATAGGTGAGCACCTCACCGTTGGCCGCGGTATAGGTGCCGCTCCGGTCTATCCCCGCGAGGCTTGGGATCCAGGCGTCTTTCAGATCGGCGGGCTCCGCCTCAATTTTCTCCACCAAGGCGCCGTTTTGCATGGCGAGGGCGCTGTCTGCCGCCAGGGAGACGGACATGGTGTGGGGATCTGATAGGACATTATGGCCGCCATCGTGGGGGTTGGAGTAGAAGAGAAAGCCGTTGCCCTCGTAGACGGACTTTCCGTAGGTGAGCTCCAGGGTGATGTACTGGGAGTCCCCCTCCACCGAGTTGCCCCATTCATCGCTGGCATATGCCGCCGATACCGTTCTGGCACTGGTCTGGGGTGTCACAACAGGGTCTCCGTGCAATACCATGGGGTCCGAGGCCAGCTTGGTCTCCTCCACCAGGAAGTCCTCAGGACGGATGGAGGCGCCGGAGGCGGAATCCGGCAGGGAGAGGATCAGCCTGGTGGTGGCAGCGCCCTCGTCAAAGGTCTCCACCATCATCTGCAGGGATGCCTGAATGGTCACCTTTGGGAGATTGGCGCTGTCCGGCGGAATCGATGCGGTGGCCTCCTCTTCCAGTTGCAGTGGGGGCACGGCTGGAGCATCGCAGGCCGCGTTCGAGAGGAAGTGCCAGCTGCCGTCCGCCTGGTTCTCCAGAGTAACGGCATACCAGGAGGGCCTGTCGAAGGTGCTGTAGTGGTAGAGGGTCACCTGATTGCCGGTCCGGGTGCCGCACTGGACAGTGATCTCGGTCCAATTGGTGCCGCCCTGAGACCAGTAGTATGCGTCATAGGAATCGGCGTAGGCGAAGCTGTCCAGGCCGCTTTTGGCTGTCTCGTCCAGGGTGAGGCCTATGTTCTCCCGCAAGATGGCATCGATCTGCTCTCGGGTGATCTTCCAGATCCCCCAGACGGGCTCCGATGCCGGCTCCTCCCCGAAGGCCGCTCGATACTCCTCGGTGGAGACCTGGCCAGTGCCGTGGACAAAGAGGAGCTCGTAGAGGTTGATGTCCTGGGGCCTGTCGTAGAGATTGGCGGGGTTGGCGAACTGGTTGTGGATATTGGTGCCGCCCTCTCCGTTAAAGAAGACATCGTTGAACCACTGGACCTCCTCCAGGGAGAGGGTGCTGGTATCCCCGTCATCGGGTGAGTCGGTGTTAGTACCGGCATCGCTGGGTGGAAGCGTGTTGGCCCCCGCATCGCTGGAAGCGGGCGGTGGCTCCTCGGTGGGGTCCTCCGTGGGACTTGTGCCGCCGGTGAAGGTGCAGGCGCACACCGTGATCGCCAGTATGAGCACCGCCAGGGTGGCAACGGCCAGCTGCCGGGGTCGGACGATGCGCTGGATCCGCTCTTTCAGCTGTTTCGCCCCGGAGCTCATGGCGGTGGCCACATAGAGGGGGTTGCGGGCACCTTTCACATGGACGAGGGACAGCAATGTCTCGCCATACCGATAGCTGTCCTCCCCGCTGATGTGTTTCAGCACGGACTCATCGCAGGCCAGCTCGCAGTCTGTCCGGGAGGAGACGGCTGCCGCCCACACCAGGGGATTGAACCACCAGATCGTGAGGCAGAGGCAGCGGAGGAGAGACCACAGGGGGTCCCAGTGCCAGGCGTGGGTCTCCTCGTGGAGCAGGACCATGCGGAGCCTCTCCGGGTCTGCGAGCACCGTAGGCGTGATGTATATCACCCCGCCAAAGAGACAGGGAGACGGCACTGCCTCCTCCGGCACCAGGTACACCGCCGGATGTCCGGGCTGCTTTTCCCGGTACAGCTTTCGGCAGCCCCGGACCCGGAGGGCAAAGCGGAGATTGGTGGCGAGAAAGAAGAGAACCAGCACGGCCATACCGGCGATCCAGATCCCGTGGAGCACATCGGTGGGAGACGGGGTGCGGGATGTGGACGGATCGGTGGTTGGGGGAACGGCAGGTGCGGTATCAGAGCCTGCCGGGTTGGAAGCCGTGCCGCCCAGGTTGGGCTGGACGCCGGAGTTCTCCAGCACAGGTCCGCCCTGGGTGTTGGGTGTGCTCGGGTTGTTGGGCTGGCCCATCTTCTGGGGATTCAGCCGCTGCTCCACCGCCTGCTGCACCGGGGCCGCGGCGTTCAGGACAGAGAACTGGGCGGCAGGGAGGTTCCAGGGGATCAGCAGCCACAGCAGGACCAGCCCCCAGAGGGCGTACTGCACCCGGCGGGACAGGGTGTTCCAGAAGAGCTTCCGGACAACCAACAGAGCCAGGATGAGTACGGAAGCGGTGATCATGTGTTCCAGCATAAGGAAGACCTCCTTATTTGTTTCATATACTTCAGACTGGGCAGGCAGCTCAGGTGTCTCTGTGCTGCTCCCGGGCCTTCTCCAGGATAGAGGAGAGCTCGTCAAACTCCTCTTGGCTGAGGGAGCGGCTGTCCAGCATAGTGTTCAGCATCACACCCACCCGGCCGCTGAAGACCCGGTCCAAAAACCGGTCCGTCTCCCGGCGGGCGGCGTCCTGGCGGTCCAGGATAGGGTAGTACAGCCGAGCCTTTCCATTGCTGCCCGCCTCTACGGCCCCCTTCTTCTCCAGCCGGTCCAGCATGGTGATCACCACGTTCTTGGACCAGCCGGTGGTCTCCTTCAGGGCGGCTGTGAGTTGCATGATGGTGAGGGGCGCGTGGTCCCAGAGCGCTTTCATCAGGGTCCACTCCCCATCGGACAGTTCGGTTTTCACGGCAGGTGCCTCCTTTCCAATTGAATAAAGTAGGGTATACAGATGTTTACCTTCCAGCCCGCAGTATAGCAGGTTGGTAGACAGACGTCAACCTGGCAGAATAGACAAATTTCGCAGCCCCGTTTTGTGCAGATGACCTAACTCTTTCCGTTGGAATAGCATACAGCTCCAGTTTCAGACCCGATTCGACACTTTCCAGCACTTTTCGGCAAGTTTCGGGCCCCGGGGTTCGACCTTTTCCGCCGCTCTCCGCCTTCTTTTGACCGGTTTTGACGCCTTCCAAATCCCCACCGGTTCGACGCGATTCGCGATGCACGATGTGCTTGGCGGCATCCAGGCCAGGATTCCTCTCGGGCATGCACCAAAAGGGCACCCCCACCCCGGCGCCCAAATAGTGTCTGATTTAGCCTGCACTCGACACTTTCCGGCACTTTTCAAACATCTTCCCAGGCCTGTCCAAAGCATCACCCACAGGCACGCACACCACCGCACCGGATCCATTCCAGCTTCTCTAGTTGTGCAAGTGAAACCCCCGGTGTATACGGTATACAGCTGCACTTGTGTAGTTGTGCAAACATGGCTCCCAGGCAGGTCCCTCTCCCGCCCCTTCTACAGTCTTCGGCACCGCTCAGCATTCTGCACATCTCCCGGCACTTTCCAACGCCTCCCAGACCACATCCGCCGCCGTCAGGCAATCCCTTCCCCATATCTCATCTCTCCGCAGCCTCCACCCAGGAACGGGCAGAGCCGTGCGCCATCGCGCACGGCTCTGCCCGTTCTTCGTTTACGATCTCCCTCAGTGGATCGGCTGGGTGACACTCTTGCCGATGGTGGTCTCGGCAAAGTACTGGATGAAGGCCCGCACCGGAAAAGGCGTGTACTTCCGCTCCGGCAGGAGGATGTAGAAGAGCCGCTCGGTGTGGACGGAGTCGATCTTGTAGAAGCAGAGGCTGGTGTCCTCCGGGGAGATGAGCCTGTCGCAGACAAAGGTGGCCGCCAGGGCGTGCTGGGCCAGGTGGTATGCGGTCACAAGCTGGGAGATCTTCATGAGGACTTTGGGCTCGTAGCCCGCCTCCTCAAACATCAGCATGCTGCGCTCATAGAGGTTGTTGCCCGGGGAGAGCAGCAGAAACCGGTGGTCATGGAACTCCCGCAGGCTCACCACCGGGGTCTCCGGGAAGAGATGCTTCAAGCTGGCGATGTCCTCTCCGGTGAGGATGTAGCGGCTGAGCCGTTCGTTGATGGGGTCCTGTGCCGGCACCGCCAGGATGACGTGGTCCAGGAAGGCGGGGTGGCGCTTGAAGTTCATGAGGAATTTGGGATTACAGTTGAAGGTGAGGTCCAGCTGCCGCTCCGAGAGCATCTCCGCCAGGGCCGCGGAGCTGTTCTCCACAAGCTGGATCTGAATGCCCGGGTACTTTCGGGTAAAGCCGGTGAGGACGTCTGGCAGGATATAGGAGTTCAGGTAGTGGGAGCCCCCGATGCAGAGGGTGCCGCTGTTCAGGATGCGGAGGTCCTCCAACTGCTTCTCCAGGTCCTGCTCCAGATACAGGACCTCCCGGGCGGTCTGCACATACACCTCCCCTGCCGGGGTGAGGGAGATGGGACGGGTGCTGCGGTCCAATAGGGCCATGCCGATGTTGCTCTCGATTTTCTGGATCGCCATAGTGAGGGCCGGCTGGGTGATATAGAGGTGATCCGCGGCTTTCGAGATGCTGCCGTCCAGATAGATCTGATACACATAGCGCCATTCCTGCTGCATCAATAGGACCTCCTGATTTGGAAAAGATCGGGACACTCCCCGCCCTCTCAGTATAAGCCATACTTATTGGGAAATCAAGTATATAAATTGGACTTATCCGCCACCAGGTGCTACACTGCAATCAGCAAGGGGGAACACCCCTGAACACCGGATCTTTCACAACCACTGGAAATCAGAGAAAGGAAGGAAATTACATCGATGGAAATCAACGCACTGATGATGGACCCCAAGGACAACGTGGTCACCTGCGTCACCGAGGTGCCCGCCGGACAGACGGTCGTATACCGCAAGGGAGACGAGCTCTGCACCATCACCGCCAAAGAGGACATCCCGTACTGCCACAAGATCGCCCTCACGGACATCCTGGAGGGCGGAGAGGTCATCAAGTACGGCGAGAGCCTGGGCAAGACCTCCCAGGTGATCCCGGCGGGCTGCTGGGTCTCCCACAAAAATCTCTTCAGCGTTCCCCGCGACTACGACAGCGAGATGCTGTCCCACAAATCCTGAAATGGAGGGCAAGAGCATGCAATTCTGGGGCTATAAACGCAAGGAAGGCCGTGCAGGCATCCGCAATCACGTTCTGATCCTTCCCACCTGTGCCTGCGGCAGTGAGAGCTGTCGGATCGTGGCCAGCCAGGTCCGGGGCGCCGTGAACATCGTGTTCAACACCGGCTGCTCCGATGTGGCCGCCAACACCGCCATGAGCCAGAAGGTGCTCACCGGCTTCGCCTGCAACCCCAATGTGTACGGCGTGGTGATCATCGGCCTGGGCTGCGAGACCGTCCCCCACACCGAGCTGAAAAAGAAGATCCAGGCCATGACATCCAAGCCCGTGGTCTCCTTCGGCATCCAGGACGAGGGTGGCACCCTGAAGACCATTGAGAAGGCCGTCCGGGCGGCCCGGGACATGGCTGCCGAGGCCGCCATGCAGCAGAAGGAGCTCTGCGACATCTCCGAGCTGCTGCTGGGCATCGAGTGCGGCGGCTCCGATGCCACCTCCGGCATCGCCTCCAACCCGGCGGTGGGCGAGCTCAGCGATCTGCTGGTAGACATGGGCGCCTCCACCATCATGAGCGAGTCCATCGAGTGGATCGGCGGCGAACATGTGCTGGCAAAGCGGGCTGCCACCCCTGAGATCCACGACCAGATCATCCAGGTGTGCAAAGACTATGAGGCCCACCTGATGGCCAACGGGCAGGACTGCAGAGCGGGCCAGCCCACCCCCGGCAACAAGGCAGGCGGCCTCTCCACCCTGGACGAGAAGAGTCTGGGCTGCATCCGCAAGGGCGGCACCCGTCCCGTGGTGGAGGTACTGGGACAGGCGGAGCGGCCCACCAAGACCGGCGCCATCCTGATGGACACCGCCGGCTACGACATCTCCTCCGTCACCTCCATGGTGGCAGGCGGCTGCAACGCCGTGATCTTCACCACCGGCCGGGGCACCCCCACCGGCAACGCCATCGTCCCCGTTCTGAAGGTTACCGCCAACGCCCGGACCTATCAGAAGATGGAGGACAACATGGACGTGGACCTCAGCGCCATCATCGCCGGCACCAAGACCTATCAGGAGATGGGCGCCGAGCTGGTCCCCGTCATTCTGGACGTGTGCAACGGCAAGCTCACCAAGGCAGAGGCCTTCGGTTTCTCGGACATCGCGGTAGACCACGTCTGCCGGTATGTGTAATCCCCAGCGCAATCATCAAACAACTGTTGCGAGTACATAGGAGGATTCTGGATGAAACTTTGGAAAAAATGGACCAGCCTCGGGCTCTTCACCCGTATCATGGTTGGCTTTGTCATCGGCATCGTACTGGGCCTGGTCCTCGGTGAAAAGGCCAGCGCACTCTCCTTCCTCGGCACCATCCTCACCCGCCTGCTCACCATGGTGGTGGCACCGCTGGTCCTCGGCCTTCTGATCTGCGCCGCTGCAGACGTGAAGGACTTCAAAACCCTGGGCAAGATCGGCGGTAAGACCCTGGCCGTGTTCCTCGGCGGCACCGCTGTGGCCGTGGCCATCGGCCTCGTTCTCTCCAACCTCATGAACATCGGCGCCGGCTTTGTCATGCAGACTACCGAGCCCTATGAGGCAGACAACCTCCCGTCCATTGTGGACACCCTGATGGATATCATCCCCACAAACCCGTTCAACTCCCTCAGCACCCAGAACCTGCTGCAGATCATCTTCTTCTCCCTGCTCCTGGGCTTCGCCCTCATCAAGTTGGGCGATAAGGGCGCTCCCGTCCTGAACTTCTTCCGCGCCTGGACCGAGGCCTGGAAGGAGATCACCAACATCGTCCTGGAGTTCACCCCGTACGGCGTGCTCGGCCTCATGGCCAACATCGTAGGTCAGTACGGCCTGGATGTCCTGATGCCCTATCTCAAGACCATCGCCGCCTGCTGGATCACCTGCTTCCTCTTCACCGTCTTTGTCCAGGGCTTCCTGATGGTGGGCCTGTACGGCGGCATCAGCCCGGCCAAGTTCTTCGCCACCATGAAAGAGGCCATGCTCTTCGTCTTCGCCACCTGCTCCAGCGTGGCCACCATTCCCTTGAACCTGAAGTGCACCAAAAACCTCGGCGTCTCCGATAAGATCGCAGACTTCGTCATCCCCTTCGGCGCCGTGATGAACATGAACGGCACCGCCATCTATGAGGCCGTGGCCGTTGTCTTCGCAGCCCAGGTCTTCGGCATCAACCTCTCCATCCCCCAGCAGATCCTGGTGATGGTGACTGCAGTCCTCGCCTCCATCGGCACCGCCGGCATCCCGGGCTCCGGTCTTGTGATGCTCACCATCGTGCTGAACGCCGTGAATCTGCCTCTGGAGACCATCGCTCTGCTGGCCGGCATCGATCGCATTCTGAACATGGCCCGCGTGATCCCCAACATCGTAGGCGATGCCGCCGCAGCTGTGGTTGTGGCCAAGAGCGAGGGCGAGCTGAACGTGAACGCCGCCAAGAAAGCGGCATAAACGCCGCGAGCCAAACGGCACCACTTTCTAAGGTCTTCTGCCAGATCAGAACCTCGCACTGGCCGGCGCGAGGTTCTGATAGGCATCTCTATTCCTCTAAACCCGTCTGCAACGCCAAGCTCACCAAGGCAGAGGCCTTCGGTTTCTCGGACATCGCGGCAGGCCGTGTCTGCCGTTATGTATAAGCGGATCCACAAATAAGAGAAGGGAGCAAAACAATGAACAGTACACTCATCATCTGTTTGGTCATCAGCGTGCTCACGATGATCAGCTACGTGTGGGGCAAGATCCCGATGGGTCTCACCTCACTGCTCAGCATGGCGGCCTTTATCCTCACCGGCTGCCTGAAACCCGCCACCGCCCTCACCTATGTGGGCAACGCCAACGGCATCATGATCATCGCCATGTTTGTGGTGGCCGCCGGCTTTACCCGCACCCAGTTCGTGAAGAAATGCGCCGCCAGCGTAAACAAGATTGCCCGCGGCTCCCTGATGATGGTCATGCTGGGCTACGTCCTGGTGACCTCTCTGCTGGCGCAGTTCATCCAGAGCTCCGTCATCGTGTTCGGCATCATGGCCCCCATGATGATCGCCACCTGTGAAGAGCTGAAGATCAGCCCGTCCAAGACCCTCTTTCCCCTGTCCATCGTCTCCATCGCCACCATCTCCGCCCTGCCTCTGGGCAGCGGCGCCACCCAGGCCGCTGAGCTCAACGGCTACCTGGAGGCCAACGCCTACACCGAGTTTGTGGTGGGCCTCACAGACCCCATGAAGGCCCGTCTCCCCATGCTGATCGCCGTAATGATCTACTGCATCTTCTTCGCCACCAAGTTTGCCCCGGACAAGCCGATTGTTGAGACCACCGAGATGAAGACCCGTCAGGACAACAAGACCGCCCTGCCTCCCTTCCAGGAGAAGGCCGGCTACATCATCTTCATCGCCACCACCCTGGCCCTGATCTTCCAGCGCCAGCTCCGCGTTGAGACCTGGGTCATCTGCCTCACCGGCGCCCTGGCCATGGTTCTCTTCGGCGTACTCTCTGAAAAAGAGGCCGTTGCCTCCATCAACTGGCCGATGGCATTCCTGCTGGTTGGCTCCTTCGCCATGGGCGGCGCTCTCACCGAGACCGGCGCCGGTGAAGTGGTAGGCAACGCGCTGGCTAAGATGGCCAACACCATCAGCAACCCGTACCTCATCGGCCTGGTGTTCTTCATCGTGCCCTTCCTGCTCACCCAGGTGATGATGAACCGGACTGTCATGATCATCTTCATCCCCATCGCCATCCTGGCCTGCAAGTCCATGGGCGCAAACCCCATCGGCATCATGATCCTGGTCCAGTCCGCCTGCCTCAGCTCCTTCATGACCCCCATGGCCACTCCCGCAGTCCCCATGTGCATGGCCAGCGGCGGCTACACCATCGCATCCCTCATCAAGCAGTCCATTCTGCCCGCCTGCATCCTCTGCATCGTCTCTGTCGCCTGGATCATGACCGTCTTCCCGCTGTTCCCCTAAGGAGGCGCCACAATGGAAGTACAACGTTTTCCCCAGGATATGAGTGCGCTCCCCATCGATAAGAGCGCCCCCCGCAGCTGCCTGATCCGCGGCCTCTTCGCGGAAGAGACCGATGTGAACGGCGCCAAGCGGCCCTTCTACACCTACATCACCCAAGACTTGCCCTATAACCAGCGCTGCGTGGTGGTGGTCCCGCCGGACGGCGTGGACACCCTGGCGTATCTGGAGAACAGCTTCTGGCTGGACTTTGCAGACCGGAACAAGGTGTTCCTCCACGTCCTCGTTCCCGACGAGAACGGCTGGGACACCACCGGCGCCGATGCAGAGTACCTGAACAAGGTCTACATGCAGATCCAGGCCCGCCGGTACTACATCACCATGCAGGACAACATCTACGCCGTGGGCATCGGCCGTGGCGCCACCGTGGCCCAGCAGGCCGTGATGAAGATGACCAGCGAGTGGTCCGGTCTCGCCACCTTCGGCGATCTGGACGACAACGCTCTGCTGAACGCCGGCACCTCCGGCGGCAGCCAGGCCACCGGTGCCACCGAGCTGTCTGTGAGCGGAGACAAGGTCCAGCTGCCCGTGTGGATGGCCTGGACCGAGAACACCGGCAACAACGCCGCCGTCTGCGCGTACTGGAAACAGCAGAACCACTCCGCCGAAGAGGCATACTCCAGCCAGTGGGCGGATGAGATCTACTTCCCCACCACCGTGTGCAAGAAGAGCCAGATCAACGAGGAGCAGGTGGCCCAGGTCCGGGTTACCAACCACTTCACCGCGCTCACCGCAGACCTCTTCGATGCCGTCTGGGCCTATGTGGGCAGCGCCTGCCGCCACCGCTGCTTCGGCACCAAGGCCCTGCGGACCTACGCCGACCCCATCGCATACGGCGCCGAGCTCCACACCCTGGAGCACGAGGGCTTCACCCGCACCTGGTATGAATACGTCCCCGAGAGCGTGAAGAACAGCGATGCGCCGGTACCCCTTGTGGTGTGCATGCACGGCCGTGGCGGCAGCGCGGAGAGCTTCCTGGACATGTCCGGCATGAACCGGGTGGCCGAGGAGCGGGGCTTCATCGCGATCTTCCCGGAGGCCGGCCTCTATCAGATCCGCCCCGGAGCCCTTCGGAACCTGCTGCTGTGGAACGGCCAGTACATGGACAAGCGGGTGGACGACACCGGCTTTGTTCTGAAGGCCATTGAGGACGTAAAGGCCCGGCGCAACATCGATGTCACCCGCATCTACGCCTGCGGCCAGTCCAGCGGCGGCATGATGTCCTCCGATCTGGCGGTGGCGGCCCCCCAGGTGTTTGCAGCTGTGTCCCCCTGGTCTGCCATCGTGAACCCGGACTTCCGCCCGCCCCTGCCTGAGTCCATGGACCCCGCCGTGCCCTACATGTTCCTCTTCGGAGACAAGGACTGGCTGTGTGTGGACCGGGAGCACGGCGAGCTGGAGTACCACGTCTCCAAGATGATCGCAGACTTCCTCCGCAACCTGATGAAGCTCTACAAGCTCGATGAGACGCCCAGGCGCTATCAATGCGGCGAGATCAGCTGGTATGTGTACCGCAACGAGCAGAAAGTGCCCATGCTCACCGTTGGCGTGGTCTCCGGCATGACCCACGCCAACTACCCCAGGGAGAGTTGGATCGCCTACGACCAGTTCCTGTGCATGTTCTCCAAGGACGAGGACGGCACCCTGCGGTACATGGGAGAGCCCGTTCAGGCCTAATAATCGCCCATCCCTCTCTTCCCGCCCAGCCGCCATCGGCCTCCGCCAGGCGGCTGGGCATATTGATTCTGAAAAGGAGAACACCGTGCATCACAAATCGAAACCCTTTTTGGAGGTCTATGTACAGACAGACCCGGAGCACACCGTAACTCTGTCCGGAGAGGTAGGCACCGTCCGGATGGTCCCCTTTAAGGGCATTGTGGAAGGCACCCTCTTTCGGGGACTGGTGGAGCCCTGCGGCGTAGACACCCAGATCACCAACCAGAATGACGTCCGCCACATGTCCGCCCGCTACATGCTCACCGGCCAGGACATGACAGGCGTCCCCTGCCACATCTACGTGGAGAACAACGGCTGGTTCACAGACGGCGCCCGGCCCAGGCCCTTCCGCACCGTCCCCACTTTTCTCACAGACTCCAAAGCGCTGGCCCCCTTCCTGCACCGGAACCACTTTGTGGGAGAGGGGCTGCGGGATGAAAACGGGCTGTGCATTCGCTTCTACGAACTGGACACAGACACCTGACCGCTCAGGAAGGAGAAGATTTCAATGGAACGCAAATATCCCCACCTCTCCGCGCCCATCACCCTGGGGCGCACCACCTTCCGCAACCGCATGTTCTCCG
>CANRFN010000120.1 GCA_947629915.1 uncultured Oscillospiraceae bacterium
ACCCTAATTCAGAAATTTATTTAAATAAGCACAAATAAGGTTGGGTAGCTAGTTAGTTACTTTGGGAAATTCACATAAAAGGCATTTACCCCGTGGTTCAGGTCTCCGATAAACTCGTGGGCCAGCCTGGCGCAGTTGTCGGTCTCGTCCTCCGGCCCGTAGAACCGGTACTCGATGCAGCTCTCCGAGGTGATAAGCTTCAGGTCCGGATAGGCCCGCCGCGCCAGATCCAGGGTGTCGAAATGGTCCCCGCTGTACCAGTGGAAGGCCGCGCCGGACACCAGCTCCCGGGTGGAGTCGTCCACCGTGTCCCGCACCCGCTCATAGAGCCGCTCCTTGTTGTGGTCCCAGATAAAGATCTCCACATCGCTAAGGCCATGGCGCACCAGTGCCGGGTGCAGGTGGTCCCGGAGGAAGTCCCGCTCCTCCTGGGCGGTATACAGGCAGGAGTCCCAGGTCTGCACCGCCTTGGGCTCGTTCTGCACGGTGATCCGCTGCACCTGGAAGCCCCGCCTCTGGAACTCCTGGATGTACCGGCAGATGTAGTCCGCCCAGAAGTCTGCAAATTCCGGTTTCAGCTTGCCGCCGTAGGTCCGCTGGCCGTTGGTCTTCATAAAGGCCGGCGGAGACCAGGGGGAGAGCAGCAGCCGCAGGGGTCTGCCGGCGGCCTTCTGGGCATCCTCCAGCATGGGCAGGATGTACTGCTCTGTCCGGGCAAAGGAGAAGGACTTCAAGTCCCGGTCTTGGGGATCGGACATGGCCTCGTACATGCCGGTGGAGAAGTCGCAGGAGTCCATGGGGATGCGCACCAATTCATAGCCCATATGGTCCGGAGAGAAATAGCTCTCCATCATGTCCCGTTTCTGCTGTTCGTTCAAGAGGGAGTACACATACCCGGCGGCATCGGTGACGGCCCCGCCAAAGCCCTCAAAGGTCTGGAAGGTGCACTCCGGGTACAGGTTCACCACCTCTTTTTCCACCTCTTCGGCGTCCGGCCGGAAGGGGATGGTACAGGTGCTGTCTTGGCGCTGGGCGTCTGTGAGGGCAAGGTTCAATTGCATGGGGATTTCCTTTCTGTGGGTTGCGAGGGGATGCGGGGCATCTCCCCCACCTTATAAAGCGTACACCGCAGTGCCAAAGGGCGGCAGGGTGATGGCACCCTCCGCCTCCTCGCCGGTGTACAGGAGCTCGGCAGGCCGTTTCAGGGTGATGGTCTCAGCGGTCTGTTGGAAGTTCAGCACAAAGAGGAAGTGCTGTCCGTCTTTCTCCCGGAGCACCACCTCCACCCCCTCCGGGGCATCGATGATATTCTGGAAGGGCTCCAGCACGCCGGTGTAGGCCAGAAGCTGCCGGACGGTGTCCCGGGAGAAGGCGCTGCCCAGGTGGAGGGTTCTGCCCTTCCCAAAGGGGCGCTCCGTGAGGGCGGCCTCCCCGGCGTAGTAGCTGGCGCCATACCGGGCCAACACCTTGGTGCCCGGCAGGGGCGTGAGGATGTCGTTGAAAATGGGCATCTCCAGCTTCTCTCCCGCCTCCCAGAGGGCGTAGGAGTCCTCCTCGGCCGGGCTGGTGAAGGTGAAGTCCTGCACATCGGTGCCGGTGAGCCCTTGGAGCAGACCGGGCTGGGGGATGGTGACGCACTTGCCGGTGGGGTCCTTGTACCCGCTGCGGCAGCCCACGATCAGGGTGCCGCCCTGGGCCACATAGGCGTTCAGCAGCTCCATCTTGTGCCCGTCCATGATCACCGGGTGGGGGTAGAAGGCCACGGGATAGGGCTTCAGGTCCTCCAAGGTGGTGTTGTCCCGGAGGTAGACGGCGTCATAGGGGGTGTGGGTGAGCTCGGAGGCGATGAAGATCTCCCGGTCGCTGAACTCCCCTACCCGGCGGTGCCAGGCGTCTGCGTCCATGTCCCACTGGTTATCGTAGTCTTTCAAAAGGGCGAAGGCGGCCACATTTCTGGCGCCGCACACCGGCTGCAGAGAGCGGAACTTCCGGCAGAAGTCCTTAACCTCCGCCAGCTTCCGGTTGTCCCGTCCATCGTAGTCCAGGATGCCGTGCCAGTAGATCTCCGTGCCGAAGGTGCAGGTGCGCCAGCGGAAGAAGGAGATGAAGTCCGCGCCCTGGGCCACGCTCTGCATGGCCCAGAGGGTGAGCTGCCCCGGTCTGGGGGCAGAGGCCTCCATCCGGTTGATCCAGCCGTTGGCCCCGGACTGCTGCTCCATGATGCCGAAGTGGGGGCATACAGACCGTGTCTCGATGAGGTTCCGGGTCCACTTGCGGTCGTTGAGATCGGTGTCCGTCTTGGGATGGCGGTCCAGGCCCAGGCCCATGTTGGGGTAGGAGTCGTAGGTGTAGACGTCCAGGCTCTCCTCCGCCATCTGGTGGTTGTCTAGGTGGCCGAACATGCCATTGGTGGTGATGAAGTCCCCGGGCTTGACGTACTTGCGGAGGATGTCCGCCTGCATCTTGCAGAAGCGCCGGGCGCTCACGGAGATGAAGCGGGTGTAGTCCAGCAGCAGCGAGGGGTTGTATCCGCCGTTCAGCACCGGGCGGGGGCAGTGGAGCTGCGCCCAGTCCGTGTAGCACTCACTCCAGAAAGCGGTGCCCCAGGCGGCGTTCAGGGCATCCAGGGTGCCGTACTTCTCCTGGAGAAAGGCCCGAAAGGCGGCGTGGTCTGCCTCGGAGTAGAACACATCCGTCTCGCAGTTGATCTCGTTGTCGATCTGCCAGCCGATCACCGCGGGGTGCTGTCCCCAGCGCTTGCCCATCTCCTCCACAATCCGGCTGCAGAGCTTCTGATACACCGGGGCGTTGTACGTGTAGTGCCGCCGGCCGCCGTGGCGGTACGGGGTGCCGGTGATGTCGCAGTTCAGCACCTCCGGGTACTTCTCTGTGAGCCAGGCCGGCGGGGTGGCGGTGGGGGTACCCAGGATCACCTGCATGCCCTTCTGGGCGCAGAGGTCCAGGAATGCGTCAAAGAGGTCAAAGGAAAAGACCCCCTCGGAGGGCTCCAGGAGCACCCAGGAGAACTCCGCGGAACGGACCACCGTGATGCCGGCGGCCAGCATCCGGTCCAGGTCTGAGGCCCACTGCTTCTGAGGCCAGTGCTCGGGGTAGTAGCAGACACCTGTGGTCATATGATCCCACTGAAAACGCTGATTGGTAGACATGATAGAAGCTCCTCACCGTACTTGATCGTCTTTGTTCGTCCCCGCTGCGGGGGCAGATATCTGGGGCGCCAGCCGGGAGGAGTCCTCCACCCGGTTGGCGCACACGATTTCAGGCTGCATTATACCAAAGGGGTTGGGCGTTGAGAAGGGCCGAT
The DNA here is from genome assembly GCA_947629915.1 of uncultured Oscillospiraceae bacterium. Taxonomy (GTDB): domain Bacteria; phylum Bacillota; class Clostridia; order Oscillospirales; family Oscillospiraceae; genus Enterenecus. The sequence goes on from CANRFN010000120.1 coordinate 3,323, forward strand.
TTTAGCGTGTCAAGGGGCAAATCTTACGTTTTGGACCGGTCCGACGATCCAACTGATTTGACAATCAATTTCACCCATGGTAATATTTCACTATAATTGCAGCAGTCAATCTGGCTTTACTCCTGAAAAGAAAGGATGATTCTGTTATGTCTCCATTGGAATACCAGACCCCGCAGCCCCTCGATATCATGTCCCAGGACAGTCCAAGCGTCATTCCTGACACGGTCCAACAGCCGGCGGATACCAAGGCAGGCGATCATGAACCAGTTCGCAGCGTTGGCAGCATGCGGGGACAGAGATTTGTCGCAGAGGGCCACGATATAGACGAGTACGACGATGAGATTGCAAGGCTGTTTGGTGTTTTGGAAAACGGCAATCCCCCCAGTCCCAGATAGCAAGTCATCGACCAGGCTGGAAGGCCACTGGTCTGGGCCAGTGCTTTATACACCAGCCGGGAGGAGCGCTCCTCCCGGCTGGTGTACATCTGTTCATCTCACCGAGACAATATACGGTTTGGACGTTGAAGCCAGTCTGCTGCGTCTCCAGGGTCGTCGTTAAGATTTCCCGATCCAACCGTTTCGCCAGCAACGGGACAGGTCCCAACTCTCCTTCCAGCTCTGGTCCATGGCCTCCTCACGATCTCTCCGGAGCTGATAGTTCCAGTAGATCTGGCCGGCGGTGCCCTCCCAGGCTTTCATCTGCATATCCAGGATCTCCCGGTACCGGGTCTTGCGCACTTCCTTGATCCTGGCCGGGTCCTTGCTCTCTTTGAAGGCGTGCTCGGCGTATTTGTTAGAGATGCACCACTCCCCTACCACCACCGGGGTGTACTTCTGGGCCTTGGAGATCAACCCTCTCTGGAAGTCCACGTAGAGCTTGTAGACCCAGGGCTTTGCCACCGGCACAAAGTTCTCCATGGCGAACACGTAGATGTGGGTGTCCAGGATCACGTTCTTCATGCCGCTCTTTACGAAGAAGTCTCCCCAGGAGCCCAGCCGGAAGCCATCGTGGAAGACGATGGTCTTGCTCTCCGCCAGGTGTTTCCGGAGGATGGCATAGGCGTCCTGATAGAACTGCTTCAGGAAGGGCATGGGCACATGGCCGGACCCTTTCGCCTCCTCTTTGTCCCGGGCCTTGCCGGTGGAGGGGGCGGACACATACACCAGCCAGCTGATGGGCTCGTTCAGCACCTCGATGCCGTAGAGTCCTTTCCGAGCACCATACCGCTCCCCCAACCGGTCCAGCACAGACAGGGCAAATTTCACCTCGTCCGGATTCTTGCACCATTTGCAGACGCCGGTGAGGCCGCCGTTGTCGTAGCCGTTCTGGCTGCCGGGGACGGTATGCAGGTCGATCATGATCTGCAGGCCATACTTCTCCGCCCAGTCGAAGGCCTTGTCCAGGTACGCCTCGCACCCGGGATAGGGCGGGCGGTCTCCAAAGATGAAATAGGGCACAGGGATGCGCACCAGGTTCAGCCCATGAGCTGCGATCTCCTTGAAATCCTCCTCCGTGACGTAGGTGTCCCGGTGCTCCTTGAGCCGCCGGGCCAGTTCCGCCTGGTCCAGCACCCGGCCCAGCCAGATCTCGTCGTCTGTGCCGGTGCCCTCGAAGATGTGGGGGCTCATCCAGTGCTCCAGCACCAGCCAGTTGCCCAGATTGGTTCCGTTGATGATGTCCACGCAGTATCTCCTCCTCAATATTCTGATTCCCGCAGTCTTGCGCATACATTGCCGAAGCCCCTATGCTGATTCTATCAGAAAGTCGCCAAGACTGCCGGTTTTGGCGCAGATTGCAGGAAAATGAACGCGCTTTACATGCAGTCCCGCCCAGCCAGACCTCACCGTCTGGGCCGGTACTCCAGCACCAGCCAGCTGGACTGGCTCGTCCCGTTGGACGACCTTCCTGTCACTTGCTCTTTCTCGCGGCGATGGCCTTCTGCTCCTCGGGGAGATTCTTCTCCACCGTCCACACCAGCATCAGAAGGGCGCAGATGGCGTAGGCCACGGTCTCCACCCAGATGTAGCTGATGCCGATGGCCACCTCCGTGTTCACAGACTGGGACATGGTGGCGGCTGCGGCGGGGTCCACCGGGGCCTGGTAGCCCACGGCGGCCAGGATGGCCATAAAGACGGCGTTCATGATGGGGGTTCCGGCCACCATGGCGGAGCTGTAGATGGACATGGTGAGGCCGTCCGTCCGGATGTTGCTGGTGTACTCGATGTGGTCGATGACATCCGCCAGCATGGCGAGGATGAGATAGGCGGCGGGAGAGGAGCCCAGGCACTTCAGGGCCACGCCCACTGCGGTGAGGACGATGCCGCCGCCGGCCATGCCTGCGATGACGCCGCCGATCACGCCTACCACCATGCCCACAAACACCACCTGGCGCTTGCCGAACTTATTGGCCAGAGGTACAACAAACACAGCTGCGATAGCCATGGGGATGGCGCCCATCACGGCCAGCACGGTCTGCACCATGCCGTAGTCCCCGTTAAAGGGGGTGGAGTCCACCACCCACTGGCAGAAGTAGATCATGGAGCCGTTCTTCAGGGCACCGGACCACTGGAAGCAGAGATAGAAAATGATCACGATCCACCACCACTTCTCCGCCGTGACCGCCTTCAGCTGATCCCCGATGGAGGGGGCTGCAGTCTTCTCCTGGCTCTTGCCGGCGCCGGCCTGCATGCTCTCCTCAGTTACCCGCTCTCTCGTGAACTGGAACTGCAGGATGATGGTGAGGGCGGTGAAGATGGCCACGCCCAGCATCACCGGGAACCACAGGTTGGGGTGGGGGTCCAGCACGTTGGACAGCAGGATGGGGAAGATCATGGAGCCCACACCCATGACGCCCAGTCCTGCGATGTTAGTGAAGGAGGCCAGGGTGGAGCGCTGCTGGCTGTTCCGAGTGGACACCGGCACCAGGGTGGAGTTGGCGGTGTTGTAGATGGGGAAGGCCACGGCGTAATAGGCGTTGTACGCGATGGCGATCCACACCATTTTGGCCACGCCCTCAAAGGGGACCACAAACATCAGCAGGCTGGCCACAGACAATGTCAGGGCAGAGAGCAGCACCCAGGGTCTGGCCTTGCCCGCCATGGTGTGGGTGCGCTCGATGAGCTGGCCCACGATCAGGTTGGCGGCCACGATGAAAATGGTGGACACCAGCTGCAGGCCGGAGAGGAACGCCGGATCCAGCACGAGGACGTCGGTGAGGTACTTGTTCAGGACGCTGGTGAAGATACCAGAGGACAGCAGGGCGCCAAAGGGACCGATCAGGTAGCCGATGAGCATCTCCGGCATTTTCACGTCTGCAGATTGGATGCGGGACCGGGCGATGGGCGAGGTCCAGATACTCTTTTCCGTCTTGGGAGCGGACATACCGATTCCTTCCTTCTTCATGATTTTTTGCAAAAGGCGCCCTGTCTGCCCAACCGGGAGACAGGGCGCCGCATAGAGTGTTATGCGATTGATTGGAGAGGGCTCAGGCGGACTTGACCTTGCCCAGGAAGTTGTCCACCAGGCTGAGCACCAGCGCGATGCCGGCCACCGCCACAAAGGTGAAGAACTGGCTGAGGGTGGAGGCATCGTCCAGGCCGGACACCACGGAGCCGAGCTGATTCATCTGGCTGGCAAAGCTGGTGGTGAGGGCGTAGGCGATGAGCACAGTGGTGAAGATGGAGATCACGTTGAAGATGGGTCGAGGACCCGCTGCAAAGGTGAGGATCACCGCGGCGAACTCGATGATGGCGGCCACCAAGAGGAGGGTGGACACGCTGGAAGTGCCGTTGGGCGTGGCGCCGTTCAGGGCCCAGGCGGCGATGGCAAAGCCGGCCACCACGATGCCGAGATAGCAGCCAAAAGCGCGTTTTGTGGGATTCATGTGCTTAACCTCCTTCAGTTCTTCTTAGCCGGTTTGGCCTTGGTGGAGCTGCGCACGTAGAGGACGATTACCACCAGGTCCAGCACGGCGAGGCCCACTTCCAGCCCGATGAAGGCGTTCTGCCACCAGGTGTTCACGGTGACGAGCCGGGTCTCGGAGTTGTAGTTGTTCATGGTGGCGCTGGTGAGGGCGGTGTAGATGTAGTACTTCAGGCCCTCTTTCATGGCCGCCTGGAAGGTGCCGTCCGCACGGATGGCGTCCATGTTGGCCTTGGTGAGCATGGAGCCGATGTTGGCGGGCTCATAGGCGGTGGAGGTGAGGCAGATAAGGCCGCCGCCTGCCACGGTGTCCCGCCAGTTCATGTAGTCTGCGCCGTTGATCATGTCGGTCACCACATAGCCCATGTAGCCCCACTCGGTGCGGAGGATCTGCTTCTGGAGGCCGGGGTGGGCGCCGCTGTACACGGTGCCGGCCCGGTTGAAAGCTGTCATGACACCGCCGGCAGCGTTGGAGGACAGGGCGCCCTGGAAGCCGCGGAGCTCGTTCTCACGGGCGGCCTGCTCCGTCATGAAGGTGGAGACGCCGGAGCGGTTCAGCTCCTGATGGTTGAAGGCCAGGTGCTTGGGTTCGGCGATGAGGCCCTTGGTACGGCAGCCCTCGCTCACGGCAACGCCCATGAGGTTGGTGAGCATGGCGTCCTCGGAGTAGTACTCGTGGTTGCGGGCGCAGTACGGGGTGCGGTGCAGGTTCAGGCCGGGGCCGGCGATCTGGTTCAGGTTGGCCCACAGGCCGTCCTCGCCGAAGAGCTCGCCTTCCCGCTCCACCAATTCCTTGTTAAAGGTGGCGGCCACCACGGGCTCGGTGGGCATGGTGTTCATGGAGTAGGCGGCCTGGGAGTCGCTGGCGGGCACATAGGTGGGCTCGTTGCTGAGGGAGTCGTTCCAGTAGACGGAGTAGCCGCCCACCTGGTCATAGGTGAAGCCTACCGGGCCATCCTTGTTGATAACAGCCGGCAGCTGGATGGAGTCGATGCGCTCGAAGTCATCGCCGCCGTGCTCGATGAAGGCAATGGCGTCCTCAAAGCTGATCTGGTTCAGCAGCTGGTCCCACTTGGGATCGTCCCAGTCCACCACGCCGGTGTACTTGCCGTCTGCATCGAATGTCATGAGATCGGCTGCCACAAGGCCGCTGTCCACGCCCCACTGTACGGCATCGCCGCCCGCGGTGAGGGTGTAGTTCTTGTTGGTGAGGCCGGTCATCATCTCATCGGTGGGGGTGAGGGAGTCCACAGACTTCCAGCCCTTTGTCCAGTCCGCACGGGTGGTGTACTCGGCGGCGCCATCGATAAGCTTGTTGATGTCCATGTTCTGCAGGGCATTCTCCACGTTGGCGGAGTAGGTCTCGATGTCCTGGCTGCCCAGGGTCCACTTCACGGCCTTGGCGGCATCGATCACATCGGTGTCTGCCACGGGAACCAGGCCCTCGGTGGAGCCGGTCTTGGCAGCCAGCACGTTGTTCAGGGCCTCGTGGGCGCCGTTGCCGATGGCGAAGTAGTAGTCCCCGGCATCCAGCACCCAGGCGCCGGCGGTACCGTTGGCCTTGACGGCGGTCTCATCATAGCTGGCAATATAGGTGGGATCGAAGGCGATGGTTACAGTCTCGGATGCGCCGGGCTCCAGGACGCCGGTCTTGCCGAAGTCCAGCAGCTGGATGGCGGCCTTCTCCAGTCCGCCGGCGGTGTACGGGGCCTGGACATAGAGCTGTACCACGCTCTTACCGGCCACAGAACCGGTGTTGGTGACCTCCACGGTGGCGGAGCACTCGCCGCCCACGTTCATGTCCACGCTCACCAGCTTCTGATCGAAGGTGGTGTAGCTGAGGCCGTATCCGAAGGGATAGGACACCTCGGAGGCGTAGCTCCAGCCGGAACCGTTGGTGGCGCCGGCATCGGAGGTGGCGTTGCCCTGGCCCAGGATGGCGTCCTCATACCGGGTCTCGTAGTACTTGTATCCGGTGTAGATGCCCTCGCTCTCAACGAGATACCAGTCTCCCTTGTCCGCATCTGTGAGGACGGGGTTACTGGACTGGGTGCTGTTGGTGTAGAGGTACAGGCCGAAGTTCTGCATGGCGGGAGCAGAGGTGCTGTTCACCGCGTAAGTATCAGGAAGGTGGCCGGAGGGGTTGGCATCGCCGCAGAGGACATCTGCCACACCCAGGAAGCCGAACATACCGGGGGCGCCCACCCACAGGATGGCATCGATGTCCGGGTCCCGCTTCAGTTCATCGATCTCAATGGCGTTGTCCGCGTTCAGCACCACGATGACCTTGGTGCTGTGGGCCTTTGCCATCTCGATGACGCCTCTCTCATAGGTGGAGAGGGCCAGGGGGCGCTCGAAGGAGTCTCCCTCCGAGCCGTTGGTCATGTCGGGGTTGTAGTCTGCGGCCTCGGAGCTGTCCCGGGAGAGCACCACCACAGCGGCGGTGCCGTCTGCGGAGGCCTGCAGGCCGGCATCGTACATCTCGGGGGGAATCTCGCCGATGGGATAGGACGCGGGCTCCTCATAGGTGGCGGTGAAGGCCGGAGACAGGCCGTGTCCGGTCTGTCCGAAGCCCCGGCGGGCGTACTGCTGCTCAATGCCGCTGGTGTAGAAGCCGATCATGTCCTGATTCAGGCTGAATCCCTTGGCGGTGAGTGCGCTCTCTACGCTGTCGTAGGCCTTTTGGCCGGTGGAGGGGTCGTAGGCGGTGGAGGAGCCGATCATGCCGCCAATGGTGGGGAAGTGGCTGTTCAGCCCCCACAGGGTGACGGTCTCGCTGCCCTTGTCCAGGGGAAGTGCGCCGTTGTTCTTCAGCAGCACGCTGCCCTCGGCGCTGATCTCCTCTGCCAGGGCTTCCTTGGCCGAGATGAGATCGGCGAGGCTGGTGAATTCAGAGGTGAAGTACAGCCCGCCGGTGTTCTCCAGCTTCAGGTTGCTGGTTTTCAGGCGGGAGTTCAGGAATCCTGCGTTGGCGTTTGCGATGCCGGTGAGGCCCACCGCAATGGCCAACAGGGCACTGAGCACGCCGGTCAAGCCGCGCCACAGGCCCACTTTTGGTTTCTTGTTCATTTTGTGTTCCTCCTATCTTCTCGTGGGTGGCGGGACTGTATCATTTGCCAAACGATTTGTGGTGGATTTTGCACATTTCACCTCCTACATCGCACAACTGACGTTGAAGTTTGTTCAGGTTGCGGTATAATTGAGACTGGTATTGAACGCAGTTTCCCCCGTTTGCTCTTTTTTAAGGAGGCCTTGGCACCTATGGTATCTGTTTCCATCGTAGAGGACGACCTCAACTACGCCGATGTTCTCAAGCGCTATCTCGCCCGCTACAGGGAAGAGTTCGGCACCCAGTTCCAGATTTCCCACTACACCACCGGCGCGGACTTTCTGGAGCACTACACGCCGGACACGGATCTGGTCTTCATGGATATCGAGCTGCCCGGCATCAACGGGATGGACACCGCCATCTCCCTGCGGAAAGTGGACCAGCTGGTGGCCCTGGTCTTCATCACCAACCTCACCCAGTACGCCATCCAGGGGTATTCGGTAGACGCAGAGGATTACATAATTAAGCCCGTGACCTATGCCCACTTCGCCATCAAGCTGGAGCGGGTCCTCCAGCGCCTGCCGGACCGCCACGCAGCCTACATGATCCACACCAACGAGGGCCTGGTCCGTGTCGCCTGCGACCGCATCTACTACGTGGAGAGCCTCCGGCACAAGCTGCTCTTTCACACAGCCGATGGGGACCTCTTCATGTGGGGCACTCTTTCTGAGGTGGAGGCAGACCTTCGGCAATACGGCTTCTCCCGGCCCAGCAAGTCCTTCCTGGTAAACATGCGCCACATCCAGACCTGCCGCAGCAGCAGCTTCCTCCTCCGAGGCCAGGAGTTCTCCATCGGCCGCTCCCGAAAGGCAGCCTTCTTGAGTGATGTCACCGCATACCTGGGAGGGACGCTCCATGACTGACTTCTGGATGGAATACATCTTCAGCTACCGCGCCTTCTATGTGTACGGTATTCTCATGTCCGAAACCGCCCTGCATATCCCTTGCAAACAACGGTCTCTCTTTCCGCTTCGCATCGTGATAGGCGGGGCATTGTTTTTGGCCTTCGGGCTATTCTTCCCGGATCCCATCGAGAACGCCCTCACCGGGAGCACCCTGATCTTCATCGCCTCGGTGTTTCTCTTTGAGTTCCTTTTTCAGAACACGCCACGGGTGGAGCTCTATCTCTGCGTCTCGGCGTACCTGGTCCAGACCACCTTCATGAACATCGGCCGGATCCTCCAGATTCTCCTTCATCTCCCCGATCCCCAGGCGGTGCCGATCAATCTGCTCTCCCCGGCAGTTGGCGCCGTGATCGCCTATTTTGTTCTCGTCCGGGTGGGGCGTCTGGACCGCATGGTGGAATCCGGCCTTCAGGACGAGCACGCCATTCTCATGACGGCCATCGCCTGTCTCTGCACCATCATCGCATTGAACACCCTGATCGGCACGAATGGTCTCGACGACAACCCCTTTGCCCGGATCACCATCCTGGGGGCCTCCTGCTTTGTGCTTCCCCTGCAGTTTCTGGAGCTCAGGAGCACGGAGTTGAAGGCGGAGAACCGCATCATCCAGCAGCTGCTGGCGGCGGAGCAGAACCAGTACCTGATGTCCAAAGAGAGCATCGACATCATCAACATGAAGTGCCACGACCTGAAGCACCAGATCGCCGCGGTCCGGGCGGCCAACCAGACGGTGCAGAAGTCCGCCCTGGAGAAGATCGAGAACGCCGTCACCTTCTACGATGCCGTGGCCCGCACCGGCAATGAGACCCTGGACGCGGTGCTCACGGAGAAGATCCTGTACTGCGAGAAGCACAACATCTCCCTGTCCTACATGGTGGACCAGGCCAGTCTCTCCTTCCTGGACGCCACAGACATCTACTCCCTCTTCGGCAACGCCCTGGACAACGCCATCGAGTCCGTGATGAAGGCGGACAAGGAGAAGCGGGTCATCATCTTCCAGGTGGCGCCCCGGGCAGGCTGTCTCAGCATCCACCTGGAGAACTACTGCAGCGACCCGCCCCAATTCGTGGACGGCCTGCCCCAGACCACCAAGGCGGACACCCAGAACCACGGCTTCGGGGTGCGTAGTATTCGCTATCTGGTGCAGCAGTACGGGGGCCACACGGTATTTCACGTCAGCGGAAGCATGTTCGTGCTGGACATCATCATCCCGATTCCGGCATGAGCCTGATTCGCCTCCCCTGGGTCCAGGCGAACGGGGGCTCACCTGAAGCCATAGGGGCAGTACCACAAAACAGCAGGCACAGCCGGGGGCGGATCCCTCACCCGGCTGTGCCTGCTGTTCTCTTTTCACTCTATGCCCGCTCCGCCGTCTGTAAGCAGCGCCCCGTATCTCACCGGAGACACGGGGCGCTCTCTTTTACTTGGATTCAGTTCTCATCGCTCTGGCGGAAGTCTCACGGACAGATCGCAGATGCGCTATGCATCGTCATGAGGTTCCCCTACCATCAGGCCTATATGTCTCTATTGTACAGGTGTGCTCTTTGCTCTCCGTGTCGTAGTTGATCTCCACCAACAGAACCTCAGGATACTCCGAAAGCTTGCGCCAGTATTTCTTATCCTTGATCTGCTGGATGGCAGTTTGGGATGTCTTGTTCCACTTCAGTTCAACAACCATCGGCACAGCCATGGAATTCGGTTTCGGCTGGAAGAACAGGTCTGCCCTGCCGAACCCCGTGTTCTCTTCCTTGAAAATCTTGTACTCATTTTGGGCTGTGAAATAGGCGAGCATCAGCACGCTGCTGAGGATATTCTCATCGTTGTAATCTGAGGCAGAAGCGTAGTCCAGATGAATTTCGTTCACCTTGCTGGCCACAGCCGCACAATTTCCCTCTCTGGTCTCCCGCAGCAATTGATCAGCACTCATGAGGGACTCAAATACTTTCGTCCAGTCCTCCCCTTTTGTCGATGATTGAAACTCCTGCAGAATCTCCAGGTTGGGAATGGAAAGGTAGGAACCTTGTATTTCCTCGAGTAGATGTGGACACGATCCACAGGTAAAAGCGGACATGATCCACAGGTAAAAACGGACATGATCCACAGATAGAAATGGACACTGCCCACAAGTAAAATGGACATGATCCACAGGTAAAAACGGACACGATCCACAGGTAAAAATGGACACGATCCACAACAGAAAACGGACACGATCCACAACAAAAAACGGACACAATCCACACGTAAAAACGGACAGGATCGAATTTGAGGTGTTCAAAAATAATTCAATAGTCAAAAGAGGGTTTGCAGTTGGCTCTGTTCTATTGCAACTAAGGAGGGACAGAATTCCGCATCCTGTCCCTCCTATAATCTTTAATACAGGTATCCTCACTCAGCTTTTCCTAAGTGATACCTCTTAGTTGTATAGCTTAAGAGGCACTTTAACGGTGCTGTAGCCCATGGCTAAGACAGCTCATCGCAGTCGTCAAAGCCTTTCTCACGCTCACGCAAGCTGCTGATGAAATCCATAGGGCTGCCATCTTCCCGCGTGCACCTGTTTGGGTTGTTCCAAATGCTGTGCCCGGTTAGATACCACCCAAGCAGTAGATCTGTTTCATCCCTATCGGCGTTGGCCTTCTTAGCGTAGTCCAATACAACGCTAAGATCATGGTATAGGAATACATTTATCTCATAGCTGCACAGGAGGTCGCCGTTGGAATAGTAATTAATCGTTGCCGGGTTTGGAAAAGGATACGCGAGAAGGGTCCTATCATGAAACACAATGGTTCTGCTCAGTTCATCCTTCATAGTTTCCTCCCATAGACAAGTACAATTCTTGAGCCCGCCTCAGGTACTCGATGTAATCTTCGTGCAAGTAGCGGATAAAGCACATAAAATCAGGAGTGAATCCCCGATACGGGGCGTGCATAGGGCAGGCGTTATTGGTCATGCCGTTCTTTGTGAAATAGTCAATCCAACCGGCCTGGCTTTCCGCCTCGGGCTGAGCGCTCAAGTGCTCTAACTCATCTGCAAATTTGTCAGGGTCAATTCTATCCTCAAACATGGTGTGAAGCAGTTCGCCATTCAAGTAATAATTTGTTTCCACCAAGAAGATATATCCATCAAAAAACAATACTCTCACCCCATTCAGAATAGTCCATTTATTGCGGTGTTGCATCCGCTATAAGGAGTTGGTGTGTTCGGAGCGGGCCCGAAGATACTCCAGATAGTTCAGATCGCTGTATCTTGGGTCATAATCTTCGGGATTAGCGTTGATATTGCCACCTTCAACATACCACTTCTTAAGTTGGACCAGTTCGGTTTCAGTAGCCTTCATGCGCTTTGCTAAAAGTGCCACCTGCTCAGAATCATTGTACACATACAGGCTGGCGCAGAAGGAGCAGAGCAAAGCGCCGCAATAATAGTACGAAACAATGATGGGATTAGACTCGGGATAGGGGAGAAGCAGAGACGAGCGAAATAAGACGTGCTTCTCCAATTTATGTGCGTTCAAGTCTTGCCACCTCTATCTTTTTTCTTGTTGCGGGCTCTCCAGTTCGTCAGAAATTCGTTATGGAGCGATTCCATGTACTGCAAGAACTGGTCGGAGAGCCTTGCGTCATCGTCAAAACAGCAAATGTTCTTGTTCGTTGTATCGTACTTGAGAAAGTATTCCCGCCATGCCTGCCTCCGCACACCGGAAGGGATATTCCTGCTGGACAGATCGAGGATCATCTCAGAGACGGAAAAAGGGGCACTGATCAAACCATCGGTGTCGAGGAGGGAAAAATCTCCTTGATAGTACGAAACAGATGTTGCCTGTCCGGCCGTAGGCGGCAGATCGTCATCCATAAACACAACAATCACCTTATCACCCAACCTTTCATTAAGACTTTCGCTCCATTTGCCTCAGTATTGCATTTACTTCGGCAAGGCGGTTGTTGGAGCCATAAAACCTCAGAATGTGCGCGTGCTGCAGCAGTCTTCCAATGAGGGCCTTCGTCATTTTCTCATCATGCAGAACGCTAACCCACTGAGAAAACTCAACGTTCGTATTCAGAATAACGGGTTTAACCTCATGAATCTCGGAGAGATAATCAAACAGAAGCTGGCACCCAGTCAGGTCATAAGGAACGTAGCCAAACTCATCCAGGATGAGTATCTGCGCAGAGTCTAACCGTTTTCTCAGCTTCGAAAGTGTTCCGTTTGCTCTGGCTTCTGCAAGCAAGTTAACGAGCTGCGTTGTTCTATAGAACTTCACTGGAATGCCCTTTTTGCAGGCTTCAATCCCAATCAGCACAGAAAGCATGGTTTTCCCTGTTCCTGTGTTCCCGTACATGATAACGTTCCGCTTTTCGTCATAGAAATTCAGATTTAACAAAGCATCAAAGCTGGCTCCGAGGCTGAAATTGATATCTTTGGTCTCAAAGTCCTCTTTGGCATACATACATGGGAAGTTGGCCCCATTAAGGCACTTCATTTTTTTCGTTTCTAACCGATGGATCTCTTCGGATTTGAAAAGCCTCAGGATGTTGTCTTGTGTCTCAGTCGATACATAAGCAAAGTTTTCAACAAACTCATTGGAAAGATGCAGCTTCTTGCACAGTCTCTTTATTTCAAAACGCTTTTCATCCATTTCATCCATCTCATTCATTGTCATCACCCCATTCCAGCAGTTTATCCAAGTCCTTAAGATTTGTTTTGCTTTCAACGGGGTCGAGGTCATTTTGGGTTCCTGGCTCGTCTGCACAGGGGATATGATTTTTTCAAAAAAGTACTCAAATTTGCCCCCTCAGCACGGTGATTGCC